>VSNE01000124.1 GCA_009774155.1 Lachnospiraceae bacterium | reverse complement strand
TAAACTTTATAAACTTTCTCAGGTAGATATTATAGTACAATGCTATGAATAGTTCAAGCGGTATCGACATATTTTTTTATAAAATTTGATTTTCAAAGCTTTTTCAACAGCTTTTGAAAATATTCGGGAAGCGGAGCCTCCACCTCTATATACTCCCCTGTCACCGGATGAATCAGCCCTAATATCTGTGCATGAAGGGTCTGTCCCTCCAGATGATAGGGATTTTTCTCCGGACCGTACACCGTATCTCCGAGAATCGGATGACGGATAAAGGCCATATGGACACGGATTTGATGGGTACGGCCGGTTTCCAGCTCGCACTCAATATAGGTATGGTTTGCAAATCTGTGAAGCACTCTGTAATGGGTCACCGCACGTCTGCCGTTTTTCTCATTGACAGCCATCCTCTTACGTTCCGCAGGATGTCTCCCGATCGGCGCGTCAATCACGCCGTCCTCTTCTCTGATAACGCCGTTCACAACCGCACGGTATTTCCTTGTAATCGAATGTACTTTTAACTGTTCTGCCACATGACTGTGCGCATAGTCGTTTTTGCAGACAACCAGCGCCCCTGTCGTATCCTTGTCAATACGGTGAACAATTCCCGGACGCAGACTTCCGTTAATACCCGATAATTGTCCCCTGCAGTGATACATGACTGCATTTACCAAAGTCCCGGAGCTGTGTCCTGCGGAAGGATGCACCACCATTCCCTTAGGCTTATTTACTATCAGAAGATCCGCATCTTCATAGAGAATGTCCAGGGGAATATTCTCGGCCTCTATCTTTGGTTCCGTAAGCTCCGGCAGATGAATCAGCACTTCATCCTGATCCTCCAGCCGGCAGCTTGCCTTCACAGGCTTCCCGTTCACCAGAACACTGCCTTCTCCGATTATTTTCTGCAGATAGGAGCGGGATTTTCCGGGCAGCATAAGGCTTAAAAATTTATCTACCCTCTCACCCATACAGCTTTCATCTGCCTCCAGCCTGAAAACATTCATAATTCTCTCTTCTTCCTCCTGTCCAGAAGATGGTTAAGCTCCTCATCCTTATAATAAAACAAAATCAGCGCCACAAGCGCTGCAGTACCTACGCTTACATAGATATCCGCCACATTGAAAATCGGAAAATCAATCAGCTTAAAATAGAAGAAATCCACCACATAGGACAGCCTCAGGCGATCCAGCATATTGCCCCACGCCCCCGCCAGAATACCGACCGCAATGAATCGAAGAGGCCAGAATCTGATGTCCTTTGACATATGGCGGAACAAATACAGAGCCCCTGCAAACACTGCGATTCCAATCATCAGAAAAAATGTTCTCTGTCCCTGAAGCATTCCGAAGGCGGCTCCCCGGTTTTCCAGATAATGAAGCTCAAAAACACCCTCCCATATAACAAACGGCTTCTGATCCTTTAAAAACCGCACCGCCAGCCCCTTCGTTATCTGGTCCAGAAGCACAAGCAGCAGCGTCGTCAAAATAATTCCCCAGGGACGGAAAAGTAATTTATTTTTATTCATTCCTGTTCTCCTCGCTCACGTAACAAATTGCCTCCAAAAGCTCTTTGTCCTCCACATCTCTGGCCACAAATGCCTCTCCGAGCTTTTTCAGCAGCACAAATTTAATTCTCCCGGCCTCCATCTTCTTATCCAGCTTCGTAGTTTTCAGCACCTCTTCCGGCGCCAGACCAGCGGCGCGGATCGGCAGATGATAATCCTTCAATGTCTGCTCTATCTGATCGCGCTCCTCCCTGGTCAGAAGCCCTCTCCTCCAGGAAATCCAGGCAGCAGCCACACAGCCGACGGCCACGCATTCTCCATGGTATAATTCAAAATTCTTCAGCTTTTCCACCGCGTGTCCTGCCGTATGCCCGAAGTTCAGCCAGGCGCGGATTCCCTGCTCCGTCGGGTCCTCCTCCACCACACGGCGTTTGATCTGACAGCTTCCATAAACCATATACCGAAGCGCCTCATACTCCCTGCGGGCTATCTCCCCGCCATGGTTCCGGACCCACTCATAATACAGCCTGTCCTGAATCAGACCATGTTTGATAATCTCCGCCATACCGGCCGCAAACTGTCTCTCCGAAAGGGACTGAAGCGTTCCCAGATTCATATAGACAAGTCTTGGCATATGGAAAGCTCCCACCATATTTTTGTATGCGTCAAAATCAACCCCTGTTTTGCCGCCGATACTTGAATCCACCTGTGCCAGCAGCGTGGTCGGCACCTGAATAAAATCAATTCCCCGAAGGTAAGTGGCCGCTGCAAATCCGGTCAGATCCCCCACTACGCCTCCGCCGAGGGCTACCAGCATATCCTTTCGGTCAAATTGATTTAAAATCAGATGCTTATACAGCTCCCTGACCGTATCCAGCGTCTTGCTTGCCTCTCCTGCGGGAAACACAAATAAAGATACGCCTGCGCAAATCCTCTCCAAAACCTTTTCAAGCTCTTCGGCATAAAGTCCTGCCACAGTGCTTTCCGACACAATGCACAGCTTTCTTTTTTCTGTGCCAAGGGGGCTTAAAGCTTCCTCCAGACAGGAGAAATCCGGTTCCAGCCAGATAGAATAGCTGTATTCCCCATCCCTTTTTACCTCTATTTTTTCGTATTTATCCATGTTTTCAACCTCTGCTTCTCTAATGTCACAAGAAAGAGCATCGGACGTATTCATCTGATGCTCTTCGTGCGCGAATCCTATATGGACATCCTGTATTCCCGTCTGTCTCTGTTAAATAGTAGGAATATCAAATGCCCCAGAAAGAATATCCTGGAAATCCCCGGAAATATCCACACTTTTTGGCGTAACTACAAATATGTAGTTTGAAACCTTCTGAAGATTGCCTCCAATCGCATAGCAGGAGCCGGAGGTAAAATCAATAATCCGCTGCGCAATCTCCACATCCAGGCCTTCAAAATTCAGTACAATCGTACAATTGCTCAGCAAGGTGTCCGTGATCTCCCTTGCCTCCTCGAATTGAGTCGGCTTAAATACACATACCTCCATTCCATTGCTCCCTTTTTTGGAGCGCATCGGAGTAATTCTGGCCGACTGCTTTACCGGCTTAACCTTTTTAGAATCCGTAATCACATCATCTTCCAGATCATAGTCGTAATCCTTGTCCTTTTTTTTAAAGATGTTTCTCTTTGACCGTCCGTCCTCGTAGTCATCATCTTCAAAATCATCATAGTCGTCATAGTCGTCTTCACTGCCAAGATGCATGGTATCTATAATCTTATCTAAAAAGCCCATTAGTTACTCTCCTTTATACCAAATAATCGCGCTCTCCAAAAATACCGGTGCCGACGCGTACCATTGTCGCCCCTTCCTCAATAGCAACCTGATAGTCTCCTGTCATGCCCATCGAAAGCACGTCCATGTCTACATTATCAATGTTTTTCATTTTGATGTCAACAGCCAATTTTTTTAATGTACGAAATATGATTCTATTTTCCTCCGGATCTTCCACATAAGGAGCTATTGTCATCAGTCCCCGGATATGAATATGGGGAAGAGGAGCAATCTGACGGATCAGCTCTTCCGTTCCCTCCACGGTCACGCCGAACTTGCTCTCTTCCTCCGCCACATTCACCTCTATCAAAATATTCGCCTGTATATCCTTTTTAACGGCTTCCTTGCTGATCTCCTCTGCCAGACGCAGAGAATCCACGGAATGAATCAGCTCCGCCTTTTCCACCACATATTTTACTTTATTTCTCTGAAGATGGCCTATCAGATGCCAGTGAATATTCCGGGGCAGAACCTCATACTTATCGCACAGCTCCTGCACCTTATTTTCTCCAAACACCTCCGCCCCCGCTTCCATCGCTTCCCGAAGCATCTCCACGGGCTTTGTCTTGCTCACTGCAATCAAAGTTACCTCTGAACGGCTTCTGCCGCTGCGTGCGCAGGCCTCGCATATTTTCTGTTCCACTTCTCTGTAATTCTCAGCAATCATTTTTCCCACTCCTAATATACAATCTCTTCTTCGTTAACCGCTTCCCCGTTCAAAACAATATGATCATACACGGTCAGTCCATAGCTGGTTCCTTCCTCCACCAGAGTATATTCTTCATTCTGATAAAGAATATTGATTTGACGGAATTGCGTATAGCCTTTATTAATATTATAAACCCCCTGAAGGGTATCATTCATTCCTATCTGGAAACGTTCCTGTGTATTCGGCTCCACCAGATAAGTTCCCGTCGGTATCTTTTCCTTTCCGGTCGAGAAATCTGACTCTTTTGGATCTGCATAATAATATTCTTCATCCGCATAGTACAAAACCATCGAAACAAACTCCGTGGAGGACTGACCGTTTTCGTCATATATTTCTTTCATAAAGCCCTGGTCATCTCCTTCCTCCACAAGAAATTTCTTAGGAATCAAATAAAAATCTTTTTCCACAATCGCTGTGTTCGGAATCTTCAGGCCTCTCTCATCCTCCACCATAAATTCCACTTCAATATACCTTGCATCTGCAAATCGTACCATGGAATTGTTAAAGTCAAGTCTTGCACATGGCGTGGCTCCCACATAAACAAGAGAAAAATCTGCCCAGGCTCTCGTATGATCCCTGGTAAATTCCACCTCCATATATTTGGTCTCCTCCTGCTGGAAACCTGCCGCCTCCTCCTCTGTCAGAGGAATGATCAGGCTCCATTTTTCGGATGTGGCCAGCTTATACATCGGCTCCCCCGTCTGCACAAGCTCCTTCTTCAGATTCTGCGGCTCATAAGAAGAGGCATCCAGCATCTCCTCCGTCATAGATTCAACAGTGACTCCCTCATATCCATCCGTATAAAACTCCAGAATACCGATCCCTCCGGCATAAACACGGGAAAACATGGAGCTTTCCCCTGCATCCTCCAGGCTTTCCAGCATACTCTGGTTCATCAGATCCATAAGAGAGCCTTCCACACTTGACTGAAAACCATAGGCATCGGAAAATTCCAGATCATTGTAATCATTCATATAGCTGCGGATTTCGCCGCGAATGACTGAAAAATCCTCGTCTGTCAGATCTACGCTTTCTGCATTCTGCTGAATCAGCTCGTTAATCTCTCCCTTTTCATCAATGGTATAAACTAAAGAAGAACCGGATACCCGTTCTCCTTCCCGTATATAATAGCTGACATAGCCGGATGTATTTGCCTCGTATATCGTCTCCTGACGGACGGCAAATCCCGTATAAGTATGATTTACAGAAAGTGTCCCCTCATTTACCTCATATCCGGCAATGTGCGTGGAGTTCATTCCCATGTAGCAGATCACGCATATATATACCGCAACTGCGCCGAAAAAAACCAAATCAATATTAATCGGTCTTTTTCGCCGGACACTGACTATTTTTCTTCTTCTGCGACGCTGTGCCATGAAATGGCTACCTCCTGTATGCATCTTCGCTTAGCTCGCTGCTTACAAAAAAAACGGATGTCCTGTTATGGGCATCCGTTATATGTATTACTGAAAGCTTCAGATTACCTGACTTCTGGCAAATTCCGGTAAATCCTCTTTGTTTACTGATATACTAAGTACCATATTGACTTTGAACTGCTCGCTGATCTTATTTAACTGTGTAAGCGCCGGAGAAAGATCCTGTCCTTCCAGCTTTGCAATCTTTAAAAATCCGTCCAGGTACATTTCCTCAAGGTCATAATCCTGAGAACAGATACCGCAGACAAAGCCAAGAAACTGATCTGTATTCTGAATCGGATACTCTGATACATTAATTAATCGAACCTTATTGTCCAGTTCATGCATATTCTGAAAAGATTTATCAAGATACACAATATTTCCGTCTACCGACTTCATGACATTATGTACATGATCCAGCATTTTTTTTGTCTTTCCTTCGCCCTTTACTCCTACAATTAATTGTACCATAACGGTGCCCTCCTTAGGTTCCTGTCTTATTAGTAAGATTATAACATTCAGAGGGGCAGAATACAAGAATTAATTGTTCAAATCAGACAGAAAGCTCTGCATCTCCCGATACAGGGAAGCCCTCTCCTGGCATCCCAAAATAATCGCCACATAACGGTCTTTTGATTTATCTTCAAAAAGCTGAACCAGACAGGACATAGCGGCTGTCGTCGTACCTGTTTTTCCTCCCATTGCAGTCACACCGTCCGGAACCGTTACATCGCCCTTTGTAAACAGGTTCGTGCTGGACCAGGATTCCTCTATGGATGTCCCGTCTGCGGATATATATGACGCTTCATAAACCGCCTCCTGAAGCACCTCCGCAAAGAATTCATACTGGAGCGCCTTCTGAAAGATCAGATACAGATCATATGCCGTCGTATAATGCTCTTCATCGTGAAGCCCGTTGGGATTCACAAAATGGGTATGCGTCGCCCCTATCTTCTGGGCTTCCTCATTCATCATCGCCACAAACTGTTCGCTGCTCCCTGCAATCTGCTCCGCAATCACGTTGGCAGCGTCATTGGCGGAAACAAGCAGAAGCGCATACAACAGCTGGCGAAGCGTCAGTACATCGCCCTTTTTTAATTTTGCCGTAGACACGCCGCTCTCGTGGAAGGTAACCGCCTCTTCGCTGACCGTCGTCTGTGCATCAAGGTCGCCGTTCTCCAAAGCAACCAGCGCTGTCATAATCTTTGTCGTACTGGCAGGATACAGACGATCATGTACATTTTTTGCATAAAGCACTTCTTTTGTATCCAGATGAAAAAAACAGGCGGCCAAAGCGTCTGAAGTATCCGCTCCCTCCAATTCCACATTCTCATTGGCCACACATAAATCCTTGGCAAAATAAGAAATATCCCTGTCATTGTCCCGGCTTTGTATTCCCAGTTCGGGATGGTCTACTGTAAACGCATCATCCGGCTGTGCGGTTTTTGTACATCCGGCCAGTAACAGCGAACAGAACACTGCCGCCAGAAAAAGGCATCCTGTACGCTTCCATCTTTTATTTGTACATCTCACGCCACTCTAAATCTCCCCTGTCAAGCGATTTTATCAAAAGTTCTGCGGTCGCAAGATTGGTAGCAATCGGAATATTATGCACATCGCATAAATGAACAACATTGTTCACATCCGGCTCATGTGTCTTCGGCTTAATGGGGTCGCGGAGAAAAATAACCAGGTCAATCTGATTGTGCTCAATCTGTGCGCCCAGTTGCTGCTCTCCGCCCAAATGTCCTGCCAGAAACTTATGAACATTCAAATTTGCTACTTCTTCAATCAGACGGCCTGTAGTTCCTGTTGCATAAAGCTCATTTTTACAAAGAATTCCTCTGTACGCGATGCAGAAATTCTGCATCAGGACTTTTTTTGCATCATGTGCAATTAATCCAATGTTCACGTTTTTAACCCCCTTGTCAATATTTCCTGGGCTGAAGCCCAACATTTAAAACAATCCCTATCCCCATATATAACATAATCAGCGATGTAAGTCCATAGCTCACAAACGGCAGCGGTATCCCCGTATTCGGCATCAGACCTGTCGCAACGCAGATATTGATCAGACTCTGGAAAGCAATCAGTCCCCCAAAGCCGCAGCATATAATCATTCCTTCCTTCTCTCTGGAATTTCTTCCTATCCACAGGCATTCCAGTACAATCAAAGCAAGCAGGATAATCACTGCGGCACATCCGATGAATCCAAGCTCCTCACCGGTAACGGCAAAGATAAAGTCTGTCTGCGGTTCCACAATAAAGTTGCCATTTTTTACAGATGAAATATCATTATTATATAATCCCTTGCCGTAGAGCTGACCGGACCCTATGGCAA
>VSNE01000123.1 GCA_009774155.1 Lachnospiraceae bacterium | reverse complement strand
AATATATTCTTTACATGCCTTAATATGTCTGGAGTTCGTATTGCTCTGGCAGATCTTACGCATCTTTTCCGTATAATCCAGAACCATCTCATCATGGAGATTCCGCACCCCCTGTACGGTACGTATATTATCCAGTCTCTGAATGTAAAAGTCACTCATCCGGAATGCCTGTTCCAGCCCCATCCCCTTTTGCTCACACAAGCGGGTAATCATGGCTGTTGTAATTACGAAATGATATTTTAAATTAGTAACCAGATTTCTGGACAGCATTCCTACTCCTTCTCTGTCCAGAAACCGTTCCTGCTCACAATTTTTTCTGACTGCCTCTATATTTCCATTTGTTACTGCCTGATAAAACAAAAACTCTTCTGTCGACTGCCGATGTTCTACTTCATCAATATCGTCCTCTGCTTCCAAAAGAATCCATTTGTTCTGATAGCCCATTTAAGCTCCCCTTTCATAATCTGCCGGTTTCAAAGCTTCTTTAAACTATTACGGTTTCATTATTCAGGTTAATAACCGGTAAAGCTATTTCACATTACTTATCTATAAATATAACATTTTTGCTTAAAGAAACTAATCTGAAATCTTATTAAACAAAAACAGAAGTGCTCCTTATATCTTATTCTACATCAAATACTTGCCAATTGAAACGGGAAATTTTATCTTTTATTAATAAAAAGTGGTGCTTCACAATGGTCAGAATCTGCCGAATGAGCTTTGTAGTCTCCGCCGTTTCTTTTAAACACAAAAAAAGGCTATACCTTCCCTTGTATCGACCCATCAATCGTTAAGAGAATGGTACAGCCTGCTTTACCAGTAACAATCCATTTATATAACTGCAAGCATTCTTATTTAACTTTCCTATCAACTGACAGAGAACACCCCCAATATCTGCATTGATACAGATTGAGCGCTCCGCAATTTCTTTCGGCGCATATGCTTCCCTTTGATTGACGCAGGCATACACCGCTTTGGGATTTTCCGCCGTCATCCGCCAAAACGGATATTTAATGATGCCCGGATATCATCGGTCCGACCGTATGCAGAATATATCTGCATGGAAGATTATAGGCTTTTGTTATTCCGGCCTTTCCCGTCTCTGCTTCATTGCCTTGTTTTCTCATCATTTCCGCACAGTCCATACGAAGCCGGATTCCGCTGAAAAAATGGATACAATTATCAATGCATCTGTGGTTCGGCACATAGCATCCCGTCATGCCGCTGTTTGCGGCGTTTACAATTGCATCACAGCGCAATGTAGTAATATCTCCCTGCCACAGATACAGCCCGCCCGACACCGGCCGCAGAGCATCCAGCTCTGTAATGCCTTTGGCGGCGGTCTCCGCTTTCAGATATTCATCCTGTACCGCAAGAAATTCCCTGCTGATTTTCTTAGGAAGCCGGATATTCATCAGCCC
Organism: Lachnospiraceae bacterium; assembly: GCA_009774155.1. Taxonomy (GTDB): domain Bacteria; phylum Bacillota; class Clostridia; order Lachnospirales; family Lachnospiraceae; genus Hominiventricola. The sequence continues at coordinate 6,353 of VSNE01000123.1, read as the reverse complement.
TCTGAGCAACCGTTTCTGCTCTTCCTCCTCTGCCGGAATTTTCATGTCCTGATATCTCCCGTCCTCCCGTAAAAGCTCCTGTATTAAAAACCTTCTCCGTTTGTCCTGATCCTTATCCATATCTAACCTCTTTTCTCTCATGCAAAGGCTCTGCCGGCGCTTTTCCCGGCTCACACAGCGAACAGCCTGTCCTTTGACAACGGGACTTTTGAAAATCGTCCCAAAAGTCCCGAATCCTGATTAACATGAATTAACTTTCTTGTGTTCTGCATTGTGGCTTCTAACGACAGCGGAAGTACGCTCATCTTCCGCTGCCTTTTATGCATGCGTCAGTTTACTGCAGAAAATAATTCCTGCCAGCAGCAGCGCTGGGAATACCACGCCTGCCAAAATCCCCAGCTTTAAATTGTCTCCCAGTGCGCCGGATATCATTCCAACCGCCGTAGGCCCCCCGGCGCAGCCGATATCTCCTCCTAAGGCCAGCAGCGCAAACATGGCTGTCCCGCCTTTGGGCAAAGCCGCCGACGCTTTACTAAACGTCCCCGGCCACATGATTCCAACGGACAGACCGCAGACCGCACATGCGATTAAGCTAAGCTGCGGAACCGGCAGCAGCGATATTCCCAGATAGGACAGAATACACAGGCAGCTGCTGCAGATCATAAAACGTTCCAAATGAATACCATCGCCGTACCTTCCATAAAATGCTCTGGACGTGCCCATCAGAACCGCAAACGCCATTGGCCCGGCCAAATCTCCCGCTGTCTTGGAAATTCCCAGACCCATCTCTGCAAAAGTAGAAGCCCACTGGCTTACTGCCTGCTCGCTTGCCCCTGCGCATATCATCATGATCAGCAAAATCCAGAATATTCTAAGCCGAAACAAGTCCTTCAGCCGCATCCCGGTTTCATTGTCTTCAATCAATGCCGCAATGGGAACCTTTGTAAATACAAAAGCATTGCAGACCGGAATGATCGCCCATGCCAAAGCCAGTATTTTCCAGTTCCCAATCCCAAATATATGGAAAAACAACGTGGAAAACAGCACAACTCCCACATGGCCCCAGCAGTAAAAAGAATGCAGCATGCTCATCGCCTTCTCTTTATTGTCAGACGGGCAGGCCTCCACCACCGGACTCACAATAACCTCTAAAAGGCCTCCTCCCGCAGCATATACCATTACCGCAATCAGAATCCCTGTAAATGGAAGTCCCGTTATCTCCGGCAGAATCGTAAGAAGAACCAGACCCGCCGCCGACAAAACATGGGCCATAATCATGGATGCACGATACCCTATTTTATCCACAAATCCAACCGAAAAGAGATCCACTAAAAGCTGTATTCCAAAATTAAACGTCACCAGCAATGTAATCTGTGAAAGCGGTATTTTATAAATCCTCTGAAAGGTTAAGAATAACAAAGGAACAAAATTATTTACTACCGCCTGCACAATATAGCCTGTAAAGCAGGCCGCAATCGTTCTGTTATATTGATTTTTCATATCCAGCGCTCCTTTCCGACTGAGATTATATCGTATTTTCTCCTTTAAATCATTGCACATAATTATATATTTATAGTATAATATCGCAAAAATCATATATTTACTGTATGAGTAAACGGAGGATTATGAATACCTGCGCAATTACAACCGATGATACACTTAGAGAAACTCTCCGGCATGGAAACAGCGGCTATCCCTTTGCCTACTATCCGGAAAATATCTGGCAGTTTGATTTCCACCGCATTGACTGGCACTGGCATCATGAGCTGGAATTCCTGTCTGTTGCAGAAGGCGCTGCCCTCTGCCTGGTGGGAACGGATAAAATAGAATTGCCCAAGGGCTGCGGCCTGTTTATCAACAGCGGTATTCTTCACCGCTTTGAAGCCCAAAGCAGCGCCTTTATTCCCAATATTGTTTTTTCTCCAACCCTGCTGGCACCTGAAAAAAGCCTTATTTACGAAAAATATGTGTACCCTGTTATAAAATTCTCCGGTGCCTATCAGATATTCGACCCGCAAACGGAGTGGCAGAAACAAATACTGCAGATTCTGACGCAGATTTTCACCATGCAGGAGGCGGGCGGGAACAATGAACTGGGCACCGTACAGCTTCTTTTGCAGATGTGGGATATCTTATTTTGCCATTCGGACTTATCATCCGATTCGCCGGATATCCATCATTTAAGCCATCAGCAGGCAAGGCTTCAGACTATGATGCAGTATATCCATGACCATTACATGGAAGAACTTAGCCTTGAAGAGATTGCCGCATCCGCTTCAGTCAGCAAAAGCAGCGCCCTGCATATTTTCCAGTCAGGCATTCGTATTTCTCCTGTGGCATATCTCATTCAATACCGTCTGATGCAGGCTGCCGAGCAGCTCAGCACCACAAAAAAATCCGTTTCTTCCATTGCAGAAGAAACAGGATTCACAAGCTCCGGTTATTTCTGCCGGAAATTCAGACAGCATTATCATATGAGTCCCAATGAATACAGGAAGAAAAAGGCTTAACATTTGGAAAACATGTTTTCCGGATAAAATTTATACGCACTTTTCCTTCCCTCTTTCCCGGGGGCGCTTTTGGCCTTCAAAAATTACATTTTGCAGAAACCCAAGAACTTTTAGGCTTGCCAAGATATGACCCCATACCGTATAATATTTTAAAAATTACCGAGGAGGAAAACAATTTGGCAAAGGAAATGGTAATCGTGCTGGATTTTGGCGGGCAATATAATCAACTGATAGCGCGAAGAGTCAGAGAATGCAATGTGTACTGTGAAGTGCATCCATATACATTAGGTCTTGAGAAAATTAAGGACATGAAGCCAAAGGGAATCATTTTTACAGGCGGCCCGAACAGTGTCTACGACGAGTCCTCTCCACACTTTCAGAATGAGATTTATGAAATCGGCGTGCCTGTTCTGGGCATCTGTTACGGCTCCCAGCTTATGGCATACGGGCTGGGCGGAGAAGTGAAAACGGCTCCGGTCAGTGAATATGGATATGCAGAAGCCAAGGTGGACAAATCCTCCGTTTTATTTAAAAATGTAGAGCCGTCTACGGCTGTCTGGATGAGCCATACCGATTATATTGCGCAGGCGCCTGAAGGCTTCCGGGTGACTGCTCATACTCAGGATTGTCCGATTGCCGCTATGGAGTGCCCTGAGAAAAAATTATATGCGACTCAATTTCATCCGGAGGTTATGCATACCAAGGAAGGTCAGAAGATGCTGAGAAACTTTGTGTATGATGTATGCGGCTGCTCCGGCGACTGGCAGATGGGGTCTTTTGTGGAAGAGACCATTCATCAGATCCGTGAAAAGGTGGGCGGCGGCAAAGTACTCTGCGCTCTGTCCGGCGGCGTGGATTCTTCGGTGGCGGCAGTTCTTTTATCTAAGGCCATTGGCAGACAATTAACCTGCGTCTTTGTGGATCATGGTCTGCTGCGAAAAAATGAGGGGGACGAGGTAGAAGCTGTATTCGGCCCGGACGGCCCATATGAACTGAATTTTATCCGTGTCAATGCACAGCAAAGATACTATGACAAATTAAAGGGCGTGACAGACCCGGAAGCAAAACGAAAAATTATCGGCGAAGAGTTTATCCGCGTCTTTGAAGAAGAGGCAAAGAAAATAGGAGCCGTAGATTTTCTCGTACAGGGAACTATTTACCCGGATGTTATTGAATCCGGACTCGGCAAGTCTGCAGTAATTAAATCCCACCACAATGTGGGCGGGCTGCCGGATGTTGTGGACTTTAAAGAAATCATCGAACCCCTGCGGATGCTTTTTAAGGATGAAGTCCGTAAAGCCGGTCTGGAGCTCGGCATTCCGGAACATCTCGTTTACCGTCAGCCATTCCCCGGCCCGGGGCTTGGCATCCGTATTATTGGCGAGGTGACAGAGGAAAAGGTCCGCATCGTTCAGGATGCAGATTATATTTACCGGGAAGAAATCGCAAAAGCCGGACTGGACAAGGGACTGGGACAATACTTTGCCGGACTGACAAATATGAGGTCGGTAGGTGTTATGGGAGATTTCAGGACATATGACTATGCAGTCGCGTTAAGAGCGGTGAATACCAGTGACTTTATGACGGCCGAGTGCGCAGAAATCCCTTATGATGTCCTCTTCAAAGTCACCAGCAGGATTATCAATGAGGTGAAGGGCGTAAATCGAGTCGTGTACGACTTAACATCCAAGCCGCCTGGGACGATAGAGTTCGAGTAGTACCAATAAAGCCGAAAAACATTGAATTTACAGTGTTTTCCGGCTTTTTTATTGTGGCAAGTGGAACCAAAACGGAACTAAAAAGAATCAGAAAGTGTTTTGGAGCTTGTCCGCGATCTCGTCCCGCGCCTTTGGGAACAGGTGCGAGTATGTATTTAAAGTGGTCTCAATCTTCTCATGTCCTAGCCTTTCAGCAATCGCCAGAGGGGAAAGACCGAGTTCAATCAGCAGACTGGCATGAGAGTGCCTGATATCGTGCAGGCGTATTTTTTTCGGGTTCCCGCTCTTGGTTCCCCGTATCATCTCATGTTCAAAATAGGACTTTGTGCAGGGGAACAGCCGGTCATGCTTATGCGGCTTATAGAGCTGGTCTGTATAGCTTTTTATTTCATCCCGCAGGAACTCCGGCATTGATATGGTGCGGTTGCTCTTAGGGGTCTTGGGCGGCGTTATAACGTCCTGCGACCGGATTCTCTGGAATGACTTTGTGATCGACACGGTGCGGGCTTCCAAATCCACGTCACATACTTCCAGCGCCAGCAGTTCGCCGATTCTCATGCCGCAGTAGTAGAGCATCAGGAACCCGGCTCTTGACAGGGGCTTGTCTGAAATGTTGGCCAGGAAGATTTTAAACTCGTCCGTTGTCCAGAACTGCATCTCTTCGGCGTGGCTCTTCCCGATGCTGCCCGCCGCCCTGCAGGGGTTGTCCCGCAGACCGTAATATTTTACGGCATAATTCATAATTGCCGAAAGCTGGTTGTTGATGGTCTTCAGATAGGTCTTTGAGAATGGCTTTCCGTTCTCGTCAGTATAGGAGGTTAATTCATTCTGCCATTTTCGCACTACCGCCGGCGTGATCTCTGATACCGGCAGTTTTCCGAAGAACGGCAGAAGCTTGGAGTTTATGACATACTGTTTCTGGATAAAAGTATACTCCCGGAGACGGTGCTGCATGTCCTCATTGTAGAGCTTTACGAAGTTTTCAAAGGACATTGTAAGATCGCGCTGCTGGGTCTCCAGGAAGTTCCGCTCCCACTCTTTGGCATCCTTCTGGCGTTTGAAGCCGCGCTTCTTGCGCTGCCGTTTGGTGCCGCTGTAATCTGTATAATAGCACTTGACATACCATGTCTTTGTGCTGGGGTCCTGATATACTGGCATAAAAACAGTCCTTTCTTTTTGTGCCGGACTGTGCTAAGATATAAGCAGTAAAGGGCTTGCACAGTCATTGTGTATCGGTCTCGCCGTCCTGGAGTTCGCGTTCTGGGGCGGCTGTTTTTGTCTCATAGTCTTTTTGGTATTCGGGGATTTTGGTTAATAATTCCAACTGCTCTATAAGGCGGTCGATCTGTTCATCAGCTTTTTCTTGACCAGATTCGTTTAACTGTTCAAAGACTGCTTGTAATCTTTTCAGATGTCCGTTCATGCGCTCTTTTGCAAATTCCCAGCGTTCGTTGAATGTCTGGAGATACGTAGTAAATTGTTGCTGTTCTTCTTGCGTTAATTCTTCTTTTCTACGGGCTTTTTGAATTATTTCATTTAATTTCCAATCAACATCTTCTATTTTGATGGATGTATTTATCTGGACATGATTAGTAGTGCGTTTTTTTATTACATTACGGGCATTATCTTTTAGTTCCACTATTTTTCTGCATAGTTCGTCTTTTTCTGTCGGGTTTTGTGTAGTAAGTTGTTTTTTTTGTAACTCCTGTATTTTGTAGAGGTATTTACGCAATTCAGCAATATCGTATTCGATAGATTTTAATTTCCTGCAAATATAATCTTTTTCTTTTTGTTTTTCGTCTAGTTCATCTTTGAGAGATTCTTTCTCACTCTCATCCCCTTTGGAATATATATTTTTTTCTAGTTTACTGATTTCGTAGACTATTACTTCAAGATCGCGTTGAAGAGAATGAGAAAGACTTTCTTGTGCATGTAAAAGACTCTCTACACTATCATTTTCTGACAATTCATAGTATGAAATATTTAACATAGCAGCAATTCTCTGTAGTGCGCTGTCACTTATTACTCGCTTTCCGCTCTCATACAGTGAATATGTGGAGCGTTTTAAGCCAAGTAAAGAAGCCATTTCTTCTTGCGTTAGTCCCCTTACCAAGCGTTCTTTTTT
>VSNE01000122.1 GCA_009774155.1 Lachnospiraceae bacterium | reverse complement strand
CCGGAATATTTGATATTCGGGATGCAAACCTGGATGCGGTGCGTGCAGGCATCTCTATCTACGGCATGTATCCTTCCGAAAATGTGAATAAATTTGCCGTGCCGATTGTTCCGGCGCTTACATTAAGAAGCCATGTGGTCTATATTAAGGATGTGGAGCCGGGGACTGCAGTCAGCTACGGAGGGACATTTGTGGCGGAAAGGGCCATGCGCATCGCCACGGTTCCGGTGGGCTATGGGGACGGATACCCAAGATCCTTGTCAAACAAAGGCTGGGTGCTGATCCGCGGGCAGAAGGCTCCGATTGTAGGAAGGATCTGCATGGACCAGTTTATGGTGGATGTGAGCGGTATTTTGCAGACCAGGGAGGGGGATATGGTGACCCTTATCGGTTCGGACGGAGGGAGAGAAATTACAATGGAGGATATGGGGGAGCTTTCGGGACGTTTTAACTATGAGCTGGCCTGCGATTTTGGAAAAAGAATTCCGCGCCGGTTCTGGAAAAACGGGAAGGTTGTGGCATCACAGGATTATTTTGATGTGACAGGAATAAAACAGGAATAGATTGGAAATACTCTGACTGAAAAGGCCATAAGAAAAGAAAACTGGCAGATCGGAGTGAAAGAAATTGATTATCAGACGTGGAGATGTCTATTATGCAGATTTAAGGCCGGTGATTGGCTCCGAACAGGGAGGAATCCGTCCGGTGCTGATCATTCAGAATGATATTGGGAACAAACACAGCCCAACGGTTATCTGCGCAGCAATTACGTCAAAGATGAATAAAGCGAAGCTTCCCACCCATGTGGAGCTGGATGCCTCTACCTATCATATGGTAAAGGATTCGGTGATCCTTCTGGAGCAGCTTCGTACAATTGATAAAAAGAGACTGAAGGATAAGGTGTGCCATTTGGATGCATCGATTCTGGATAAGATAGATTCGGCGCTGAAAATCAGTCTGGAATTGGATACATAGGCTTGCCAAGCCAGGTTCTGCATGGTAGAATATTCATTTAGAAACGGGCAGGGCCGGGCAAAGGGCTGTACTGTGAGGAACAAAAGAAAGAAAAGGAGAATTATTTATGTCAGGACATTCCAAGTTCGCAAACATAAAACATAAAAAAGAGAAAAACGATGCAGCTAAAGGAAAGATTTTTACCATTATCGGGCGGGAAATTGCAGTAGCTGTAAAGGAAGGCGGACCAGATCCGAATAATAACAGCCGCCTGAGAGATGTTATTGCAAAGGCGAAGGCCAACAATATGCCGAATGACACGATTGACCGGGGTATCAAGCGGGCCGCCGGGGATGCCAATGCAGTTAACTACGAGCATGTTACATACGAGGGGTATGGGCCGGGCGGAATTGCGATTATTGTAGAGGCGCTGACGGATAATAAAAACCGCACTGCCTCCAATGTGCGCAATGCGTTCACCAAAGGAAACGGAAGTCTTGGAACGAGCGGATGCGTATCCTATATGTTCGATCAGAAGGGACAGATTATCATAGACCGGGAAGAGTGTGACCGGGAAGCGGATGATCTGATGATGACGGCCCTTGACGCAGGAGCGGAGGATTTCTCCGAGGAAGAGGACAGCTTTGAGATTCTGACGGCCCCTGACGATTTCTCCGCTGTGCGGGAAGCGCTGGAGAAGGAAGGAATTCCGATGGCGCAGGCCGAGGTGACAATGCTTCCTCAGACCTATGTAACCTTGAACGATGACAACGATATCAAGTTTTTGAACCGTACACTGGATCTGCTGGACGATGACGATGATGTTCAGGCAGTCTATCATAACTGGGACGAATAAAATGTCGAAAATATTCAGAGAAGGCGTATGTCCAAAATGTCATGAGAAGATACAGGTGCCGGATGACCGTGAGAAGATTATCTGTATGTACTGCGGACAGGAAATCTGCACAGACGAGGCGCTAAATGAGACATTAAAAGAGAAAAAAGAGCCGGATCATGCAGCCTACAGCGAAAATTACAGCAGGGCCATGGCGGATCTTGCGGACGTGATCCAAAAGTGCTATAAACCGATGCAGAGTTTTAAGCGTGATAAATATGCAGATGTTTTTGATGCGTTTTACACATCGCACCGGAGCATGTTTGAGGCGATGGAATATGTTTACCGAAACGACGAACACCCGGAGTCCTGGCTTGAGAAGCTGTCTGATCATTTTGTGAAGACTGCGAAGGAGGATTTAAAGGATTATAAGCTGAAAAGCAGTCAGAATCAGCGGCTTCTTGATTTTAATCTGCTGATCAGCGTATACCTGATTCCCGGCGTGAGAAAATATCCGGCGGCTTTTTCGGAGCCCTTTGCGGACTGCCTGTTAAAGAAATGGAATCAGGAGTTTCATACGAGCGTGGGAAAAGCGGGTTTCGAGGATATCAATAATGGATTTCACAGGAAGCTTTGCTATGTTACAACGGCCGTCTGTGAAAGTATCGGAAAGGAGCCGGACTGCTATGAGCTGCAGGTTCTGAAAAGCTACAGAGACGGGTATCTGGAGACATTGCCGGACGGACATGCTCTGGTGGAGGAATACTATGATATTGCGCCCACTATTGTAAAGCGGATCGAGAAGCAGAAGGATCGGGATGAAATATACCGGGGGCTTTATCAGAATTACATTATGCCGTGTATTCAGGACATTGAAAATCAGGAATATGAGGCCTGCAGGGACAGATACCGGGAAATGGTGAAAGGCCTGAAGGCAAAATATATTATATTAGATACCAAAGCGGAGGAATAAGGTATGGGAAAACCATTCAGACCGGATACCATCTGCGTACAGGCGGGATGGAAGCCGAAAAAAGGAGAGCCTAGGGTTCTGCCGATTTATCAGACAACTACATTTAAATATGATACAACAGACGAAATGGGCAAATTATTTGCTCTGGAAGAGGAAGGCTATTTCTACACCCGTCTGCAAAACCCGACCAATGATGCGGTTGCGGAGAAAATCGCGGAGCTGGAGGGCGGCGTCGCGGCAATGCTTACGGCCTCCGGACAGGCGGCGAATTTCTATACAATTGCCAACCTGTGCCGATCGGGAGATCATATTGTATGCTCTGCCAAGGTTTACGGAGGCACGTTTAATCTGTATGCAGCGACAGTTAAAAGGCTTGGCATTGACTGCACATTTATAGACCCGGATGCGTCTGCCGAGGAGATTGACAAAGCATTCCGGCCGAATACAAAGGCAGTGGTCGGAGAAACGATTGCGAATCCGGCCCTGACGGTTCTGGACATTGAAAAATTTGCGGCTCTGGCGCATAAGCATGGGGTTCCCCTGATTGTGGACAATACATTTGCCACCCCGATCAACTGCCGTCCGTTTGAATTCGGCGCGGATCTTGTTACCCACTCCACTACGAAATATATGGACGGGCATGCCATGGCTGTAGGCGGCTGTATTGTGGACAGCGGAAATTTTGACTGGGAAGCTTATGCAGAAAAATTTCCGGGGCTGACGACTCCGGATGAAACCTATCACGGAGTCATATATACAAAACAATTTGGAAAAAAGGCGTTTATCATGAAGGCTACATCGCAGCTTATGCGGGATTTGGGCAGCATCCCTTCCCCGATGAATTCCTTCCTTTTAAATGTCGGTCTGGAGACTCTGCCGCTCCGCGTGGAGAAGCACTGCGGCAATGCGAGGAAGGTGGCTGAATTTCTGAAGGGCCATGAGAAGGTGGAGTTTGTAAACTGTGCGATGCTGAAAGGAGACCCGTATTATGAAACGGCGCAGAAATATATGCCGAACGGCACCTGCGGCGTAATTTCCTTCGGACTGAAGGGAGACAGAGAGGATGCGGTCCGTTTTATGGACAGTTTAAGGCTGTGCGCGATCGTGACTCATGTGGCGGACGCGCGCACCTGCGTACTTCACCCGGCAAGCCATACCCACCGCCAGATGAATGATGTACAGCTTAAAGAGGCGGGAGTGACTCCCGGAATGATTCGGCTGTCCGTAGGCATTGAGAATCCGGATGATATTATCGAGGATCTGGAGCAGGCGCTGGAACAGGTTTAACCGGAACACAAGAGGATAATAGAAACTGTATAGAAATCCGGCTTTTCTGCCATACTAACTGCAGTATGGCGGAAAGGCTGGTTTTTTTATGGCAGAAAATCAAGATGAACTGGAAAAGTATGGACAGCCGGAAGGGCTGCAGAACAAGGAAAAATCTCATATCCAACTGCTGACGGTGATTGGAGAGGTAGAAGGACATGAATGTCTGGCTGCAAACAGTAAGACAACAAAGTATGAGCATGTGATTCCCATGCTGGCAGCAGTGGAGGAGAATCCGGATCTTCACGGACTGCTTGTGCTGATTAACACGGTGGGAGGAGACGTGGAGAGCGGGCTTGCCATTGCGGAGATGATTGCTTCTCTCAGCAAGCCGACGGTATCTCTGGTATTGGGCGGGAGCCATTCCATCGGCGTTCCTCTGGCAGTGTCCACCGATTACTCCTACATTGTGCCTACAGGAACCATGATGATTCATCCGGTGCGCATGACCGGACTGATCATCGGCGTGGCGCAGACCTTTGATTATTTTCAGAAAATTCAGGATCGGATCAGCGGCTTTATCGTTGAGCACAGCCGGATTCAGAAGGGACGGCTTATGAAGCTGATGCTGGAGACCGGGGAGCTGACCAAGGATGTGGGAAGTGTTCTGGTTGGAGAGCAGGCCGTCCAGGAAGGGGTCATTGACGCAGTAGGGGGAATCAGCGATGCATTTTGTAAACTCAGAGAATTGATGGGTGAGTGATCGTTGCTTTTTTTTGAAGATATGGTACAATGCATGTAGGCGGTAGCAAAGATAAGAACTGCGGTAAGGAGATACAAATGATAGCTACTTTACTTGGACTGATGCTGAAGGTAGTGCTGCTTGTGGCGCTTGGATATTATGTAAAACGAAAAGGCATGATTTCCGATGAGACAGAGCGGGGACTTTCTAATCTGCTGGTCAATATCATTTTTCCAATCAGTGTAATTGCATCTGCGGACAATGATTTTTCTGCGGACAAGCTTAAAAATATTCTGATCATGATGGCAATTGCACTGGTTTATTACATAGCGGCCATTCTTATATCCACAAAGGCCGGAAGGCTTCTGGGTCTTTCAAATCCGGATCAGCGTATTTTTATGACCATGTCCACATTTGCCAATACCGCGTATATCGGGATTCCGGTGGTTGTGGAGCTGTACGGAAGCGAAGGGATGCTGTATGCGGTCATCTACAATATGTTTTATCAGTTTTTCTTTTTTACCTACGGAATTGCTATGCTGAACGGAGACGGGCATTTTCGGATTCGGGATGCATGGAATCCCTGTATCCAGTCCGCGCTTCTGGCCTGCGGATTGTTTCTGCTTCAGATACAGCTTCCGTCTCCGGTACAAAGTACGATTAAGAGTGTGGGAGATATGGTGGTGCCGCTGTCCATGATGATCATCGGTTTTGGACTGACCGATATTCGTTTCCGGGAGGTTTTAAGCGATTACAGGGCATACTATGTATCCCTGCTTCGGCTTTTGGTATTTCCTCTGCTGGTATTTTTAGGCTGCCGGCTTTTTCATGTAAATAAAGAACTGACGATGATCGGAATGATAATGTCCGGAATACCGAGCGGCTCTATGAACGTCATTATGGCAAAGCAGTATGGGTGCGATATGGATTATGCGACAAAAGGAGTCATCCAGAGTATGATATTTGGGGTTGTGACGCTTCCATTGATGGTAGCGGCCGGCAATCTGTTAGGATTAGGATAAAGATAAGGAGATGGAAAAAATGGGCGTATTACAGGGCTTGGAGCCTGAAAGCGTATGGAAGTATTTTGAGGAGCTGTGCAGTATTCCTCATGGCTCCCACAATGAAAAGGCAGTCAGCGATTATTGCGTGGCTTTTGCGAAGGCGAGGGGACTGGAGGTTTATCAGGACGATGCCTGGAATGTGGTGATAATCAAAGAGGCGTCCGCGGGATATGAGGATGCAGAACCTTTGATTCTGCAGGGACATCTGGATATGGTCTGCGAGAAAAAGCCGGATTGTGATTTTGATTTTAAGAAGGACGGGCTTCGCCTGAGGGCAGATGGGGACTATGTGTATGCGGAAGGAACCACGCTGGGAGGAGACGACGGCATTGCGGTCGCCTATGGGCTGGCAATTCTGGACGACGATCGCATTGTGCACCCGCGTCTGGAAGTCGTATTTACAACCTGTGAGGAGGTTGGTATGGAAGGGGCCGCGGCGCTGGATGTATCCATGCTGAAGGGCCGTACGGTGCTGAATCTGGATTCCGAGGAAGAAGGGACGCTGCTGGTTGGCTGCGCCGGCGGCTGCAGCGCGGCAATCCGGCTTCCGGTGCGAAGAACAAAGGGCCGTGGCGTTCATGTATGTCTGACAGTGGAAGGACTTCAGGGCGGACATTCCGGTGTGGAGATCGACAAAGGAAGAGGAAATGCCAATATGCTTCTTGCCCGGGGGCTTGCGGGACTGAGGGAGGTATCGGATTTTCTGCTGATATCCGTGGCGGGCGGACAGAAGGACAATGCGATTCCGAGGGAAAGCCGGGCAAAGCTTCTGATTCCTTCTGATAAAACAGCGGCGGCAGAGGAGTTCTGCAGGGCCTATGATGCGGTTTTGAAGAAAGAATATGCAGCCGCAGATCCCGGGGTAACTGTACGTCTGGAGGTACAGGAGGAACAGGAGTCGGAAGTGCTGGACGAGGCGTCATCCCGAAAGATTGCCGCGCTTTTGCTCTCCCTTCCGAATGGCGTTCAGGCTGTGAGCAGGGATATGGAAGGACTGGTGGAGACCTCTCTGAACCTGGGTATTCTGGAAACAGGGAAGGATGAAATCCTGCTTCGTTATTCCGTCCGCAGCTCTGTGGAGACGGCAAAAAGCTGGCTGACAGAAAAAATGGGACTGATTGCAGAGTTCTGCGGCGGAACGACGGAGCTTCAGGGAAATTATCCTGCGTGGGAATACCGCAGAGATTCCGGCCTGCGGGAGGATATGGTGCGTATTTATAAGCAGATGTTCGGAGCCGAACCTGAGGTGAAAACAATTCACGCGGGACTGGAGTGCGGGATTCTGGCTTCTAAAATCCCGGATATGGACTGCGTATCCATGGGACCGGATATGCTGAACATTCATACGACTGAGGAGAAGGCATGCATTTCTTCCGTGGAGCGGATGTGGAATTATATTCTGGAAATCTTAAAAAGAAAATAGAGAAATAAAAAGAGGCTTCCGTAAGGCGGAAGCCAGAAAATGCCATGCACTCAAACAACCTCTTGCATGGCATTTTTTATTTTTCTGTTTATCTGTCGTATGTTATAATGCTTCCTTAAGGGATACTGTCTTATTGCGGAGACCTCCTTTTTGCGCCGGAACATAAAACCTGCCTTAAGGAGCCCTGAACTTTTCTTAAGAATTTCCAAAGGACTACATTTTTTTGAAAAATTATGATATGTTATATGGAGTTTACAGAGTACCTGAGTTTCTGAATTTTTAGCATGAAAGTCAAAGGGTCTTGCTGCCGAAGGCAGCATAGACAAGCGGCACAAAACCGCACTCGGAAAACATATTTTCCAGATGTGATTTGCGTGCACTTTTTCTCCCCGCTTTCTGCGGGGAGCCTTTTGACCCTTTAAGATTACATTTGCGGAAACTCAAGTACAGAGTTTTGTTGACAAATAGGGAATAATATATTATTGTATTAATTAAATAGAACAATAATGTACTGATACAATAATATGTTATGT
>VSNE01000121.1 GCA_009774155.1 Lachnospiraceae bacterium | reverse complement strand
TTGACAGAGCTTTGATGTCAGGGACGGTTCCGCCCGGAACCGGGGCGGGCCGTTTGCTGCCGGAAATAGCAGAGCGAACAGGAATGCCTTCACAGCCGCAGATTGTTTCGATTAGTCACGATCAGGTGGCGGAGGCGGTGGGAGCCGGCGTGTTTGATTCCGAAACCGCGGTGGACGGCGCGGGAACTGTGGAATGTATAACTCCTGTCTATGATTCGCTGCCGGATTTGACTCTGATGTCGGAGGGAAATTTTGCAGTGGTTCCGTATGTGCTGCCGGGAAAATATGTCTGTTATGCATTTTCTTACACCGGAGGCGCTCTGATTCAGTGGTGCGTGGATACTCTGGCAAAAAAAGAAAAGGAGCTTGCGGCCCAAAGGGGATTGACGGTTAATGAGTTTCTGGAGGGGGATTCTGAAGAGCCCACGGGACTTTTGGTGCTCCCGCATTTTGCGGGGGCGGCAACCCCTTATATGGACACCGGCTCCAAGGGAGCAATTGTCGGACTTACTGCGGAAAGCTCTGTCCGCGATATTTACCGCGCCTGTATGGAAGGCGTTGCATATGAGATGCTGGTGACCCTGGAATATTTGACGAGGGCCGGGACACATTTTACAATGCGCCATGCCACAGGAGGCGGGGCGCGGTCAAAGGTCTGGATGCAGATGAAAGCGGATATGCTGGGAATACCCATCACGGCGTTAAGGACGGCAGATGCCGGGACAGTGGGCAGCGCGATGCTGACCGGAATTGCGGCAGGGCGCTTTAAAGATCTGAAAGATGCGGCGGCGCATATGGTGGAAAAAGCAGAGGTTTATACCCCAAGGCAGGAGATGCACGAAAAATATGAAAGAATTTACAAGCGGTACCGGAAGCTTTACAAAGCAGTGCGGCCGTTAGTACAGGAGGAAACTTTATGAATCCATATATAGGGCACGATTCCCAGGTTTATGGGATAGAGGAGCATCGGCTTATAGGCGGGAAGGGCGACGGGATGCGCCTGCTGGAAGTGAACAATGGAAAAGGGTTGGAGCTGACGGTTCTGCTGGACCGGAATGCGGATATTTCCAGACTCCGGTACCGGGGAATCAATATGTCTTATTTTTCGCCGTGCGGCTATGTGGCGCCGGCCTATTATGAATCCGCGGGCAATGGCTGGCTGAAATCCTTCAGCGCCGGTTTTCTGACCACATGCGGTCTGCAGGCAGTGGGAACTCCGTGTACTGATAACGGGGAAGAGCTGCCTTTGCATGGTTCGATTGCAAATCTTCCGGCTGAGCAGGCATACTGGCTGGAGGAAAACGGGGAGCTGGTTGTGCGTGCGGCAGTAAAGGATGAGATTATATTTGCAGGGAAACTGCGTCTGGACAGGGAAATCCGGGTCAGCCTTTCGGAAAATGCGTTTATGATTCATGACAGGATTGAAAATACAGGAGACCGGGTGCAGCCGTTTGAGATTTTGTACCACATGAATATGGGATATCCTTTGCTTGACGAGGACAGCGTTGTGGAAATTCCATCAGCGGATGTAACGCCAAGGGATGCCCACGCGGCAGAGGATATTAAGAATTGGATGAGGATGACAAAACCGGAAGCAGGATATACGGAGCGATGCTATTACCATAAATTCGAGAAAGAGGGAAGGGCGTCTGTTTATCAGCCGAAGCTTGGCCAGGGGCTGGAGATTACCTTTGATCCGAAAGAGCTGGATGGATTTGTGGAGTGGAAAATGATGGGAGTAAGGGACTATGTGCTCGGCCTGGAATGCGGGAACTGTTATCCGGACGGGCGGGATGTTATGAGAAAAACCGGAATGCTTAAATTTCTGGAACCGGGAGAGAAGAAGGAATATCAGGTTCAGATCCGAATGCTTTAAGAAAGGCGGACAAAAACATACGGCATATACAAAGGCCGGAGAAATCATTTGACAAATTTTTCAGATCCGTTTAATATTATTAACAGAGTGCTGACTGATAAAGTCGCGCGAAGGGGTACACCACCGCGGGTGTATCCTTTTGCGCGGCTTTTTTGCTGTATCGGAAAGGAGTTTTCTGTGCAGAAAAAGTGAGTCTCAGACAATGAAAAGGCAAAGGAGGACGTATATGATTAAAGTAAACGGAAAAGAGCTCCAGATACGGGAAATCACTCTCCGGGAATATTTGAAGCAGGAGGGGTATGAGACAAGCCGGATTGCGGTGGAGTGCAATGGATCGATTGTACCAAAGGAGGAATATGCCAAAAAAATCCTCCGGGACGGAGATGCTCTGGAAGTAGTCAGCTTTGTAGGAGGGGGCTGACGATGAAGAAGGAGAAGCGTCAAAGGCTCCCTTCAGAGAAGGAGATGATTCAGGCGCTGGAGCTTCGCCATACAAAGGAGGCGCAGGAAAAAATTCAAAAGGCGCGGGTAGCGATCTGCGGTCTGGGCGGACTTGGCTCTCATATTGCCTTCGCACTGGCAAGATGCGGAATCGGCGGCCTGCATCTGATTGATTTTGACTGTGTGGATCTGACAAACCTGAACCGCCAGCAGTATGGGGTGGCTCAGATTGGGAGGCCGAAGCCGGAGGCTTTAAAGGAGGAGCTTATGGAAGTCAATCCTTATTTGAAGATTCGGACAGACAGAGCGCGTATGACAGAGAAAAATATCCCCGGACTTTTAAAAGAAGAGCTGTATATCTGCGAAGCCTTCGATACGCCGGAGGCAAAGGCCATGCTGACGAATTGTGTGCTTTCGCAGTTTCCGGAAAAATATCTGGTAGGCGCGTCCGGGATGGCGGGTTTTGGGGACAGCAACAGTATCCGGACCAGACAGATTCTGCCCCATTATTATCTGTGCGGGGACGAGGTTTCGGATATAGAGACATGCGGAGGACTGATGGCGCCCAGAGTGATGCTCTGCGCGGCCCATCAGGCAAATAAAATACTGGAAATCATTATGAAGGGAGAATAAGATCATGAAGAAAGATGCATTTGTACTGGGCGGAAAAGAATTTACCTCCCGTTTTATCCTCGGTTCCGGAAAATATTCTATGGAACTGATTAAGGCGGCAGTGGAGAACGCAGGCGCAGAAATTGTTACCTTGGCGGTTCGCAGGACAAACACGAAGAAGGGGGAGAGTATTTTGGATTATATTCCCCCGCATGTGACTCTTCTGCCTAATACTTCGGGCGCAAGGAATGCAGAGGAGGCAGTCCGTATCGCAAGGATGGCAAGAGAAATTGGCTGCGGTGATTTTATCAAGGTGGAAATTATGAAGGACAGCAAATATCTGCTTCCGGACAATACAGAAACAATAAAGGCGGTCAGGACGCTGGCAGAGGAGGGATTTACGGCGCTTCCATATATGTATCCGGATCTGTATGCGGCAAGGGCGCTGGCGGATGCGGGGGCCGCGGCAGTTATGCCGCTGGCATCTCCGATAGGCTCTAACAAAGGACTGTGTACGAGAGAATTTATTCAGATTCTGATTGACGAGATAGAGCTTCCTGTGATTGTGGATGCCGGGATCGGAAGACCCTCCCAGGCATGCGAGGCCATGGAGATGGGAGCTGCAGCAATTATGGCAAATACAGCGATTGCGACGGCAGGGGATATTCCCGCTATGGCCGGAGCCTTTAAAAATGCTGTTGAGGCGGGCCGGGCGGCATATTTGTCGGGTCTTGGCAGAGTTTTGGAGCGGGGAGCCGCCGCATCCGATCCGCTGACAGGATTTCTGAGAGATTAGGGGTGAAAAAACATGCAGGAAAATCAGTTTTTTGTGGATTCGCCGGGACTCGGTGAAAAGGCATTAATGAGAAAGCATCTGCTGGAGCGGGAGCCGTCATGCCGCGGCAGCCATATGGAATATATGGAAGGGATGGAACAAATTCATTCAGACATTATGGAAAAGGTGCAGAAGCAGATGCAGGAGTATGATTACGTCCGGTATACGTCCGCAGATGTACGGCGGGCGCTGGCTCATAGAACCTGCAGCCTTGAGGATTTTAAAGCGCTGCTTTCTCCGGCTGCGCTCCCCTATCTGGAAGAGATGGCGGCCCGTTCCAAGCTGGAGACAAGCCGGCATTTCGGCAATACGGTTTATCTGTTCACACCGCTCTATATTTCCAACTATTGCGAGAACTACTGCGTCTACTGCGGATTTAACTGCTATAACGACATTGCAAGGAAAAGACTGACCAGAGAAGAGACAGAAAAGGAGATGAGGGTTATCTCCGACTCCGGTATTGAAGAGATTCTGATACTGACAGGTGAAAGCAGGAGTATGAGCGATCCGGAATATATCGGAGAGGCGTGCAAGCTGGCTGCCAAGTATTTTCGGAATGTGGGGCTGGAAATCTATCCGGTGAATACAGAAGAATACCGTTATCTCCATGAGTGCGGAGCCGATTACGTAACGGTATTTCAGGAGACCTATGACTCTGATAAATATGAGAGGCTTCATTTGACGGGGCATAAAAGAATATTTCCATACCGGTTTGAGGCGCAGGAGCGCGCTATTCTGGGCGGAATGCGGGGAGTGGCATTCTCGGCGCTTTTAGGACTGTCGGATTTCCGGAAGGATGCCCTTGCGTCGGCGCTGCATGTCTATTACTTACAGAGAAAATATCCTCATGTAGAATATTCCCTGTCCTGTCCGAGACTGCGGCCGATTATCAACAATGACAGTCTCAGTCCGTTGAATATACATGAGAAGGAGCTGTGTCAGGTGCTCTGCGCGTACAGGATTTTTCTGCCCTATGTGGGAATCACGGTATCCTCCCGTGAGCAGAAGCATTTCAGGGACGGCATTGTGAAGATTGCCGCCACAAAGGTATCAGCAGGAGTATCCACGGGAATCGGGGATCATGAGAGCAAATACGAAGGGAAGGAGGAGAAAGGAACCGGGGATGAACAGTTTGAGATTTCCGACGGCAGAAGCTTCAGGCAGATGTACCGGGATATGACAGAGGAAGGGCTGCAGCCGGTTCTGAATGACTATGTCTGCGTATAGGATTATCTGCGTGACGAACCGCAGGCTGGCGGAAAATGATTTTTTAGAGCAGCTTGAGAAGATTGCTTCGGCAGGAGTTGACGCAGTTATTCTGCGGGAAAAGGATCTGGATATACAGGCTTATGAAAACCTGGCGGAATATGCGGCGAAAATCTGCAAAAGGCATCAGGTGCCGCTGATACTCCATACCTATGCAGAGACGGCAGAGAGGATCGGAATCCGGAGGATACATTTATCCTATAAGGACTTTGAGTCTTTGAATGTGCAAAGGAGGAGCCGTTTTGATGATATCGGAGTATCCGTCCATTCTGCAGAGGAAGCGGCGGCAGCCTGGAAGGCCGGGGCATCCTGTCTGACTGCCGGACATATTTTTGCAACAGACTGTAAAAAGGGAGTTTTGCCGCGGGGCCTCTCATTTTTAGAGGAGATCTGCCGCTCCGTGCGCATTCCGGTATATGCGATCGGCGGGATAAGCCCTGAGAACGCACAAAGCTGTATACGGGCAGGGGCTGCGGGAGTCTGCCTGATGTCTTCCCTGATGAGAGCGGAACCCCCCGGGGATTTTCTGAAAAGATTCTGACTTATATTCCCAATTCCCATTTGTATTTTCTGAAGAACTGGACTATACTGTTACGAAAAGCAAAACCGAGGTGGGATATGACTTCTGTACTGACAAAAATATTTTTAAAAGGAGTGGATATCAGTTCGCCTGAAGGACGCGCGAGGGTGGGAAATCTGGCGGGAACTGTGGGAATTGTCTGCAATATACTTTTGTTTATCGGGAAATTTATTGTCGGAGCTTTATCGGGAAGTATGGCGATTGCGGCAGACGCATTTAACAATTTAAGTGATGCAGGAAGCAGTGTTATGAGTCTTTTAGGGTTCTGGCTGGGCGCGCAGAAGGCGGATGCGGAGCATCCCTTCGGCCATGCCAGATATGAATATCTGGCGGGAATGGCAGTCTGCGTCATGATTATGGCAATCGGCCTGAATCTGGCCAAGGAGGGAATTATAAAGATACTGCATCCGACCATGCCGGAATTCGGGCGGATGTCTGCGGCAGTTCTTGTCTGCTCCATTCTGATAAAGCTTTGGCTCAGCGCATTTAACGGGAGCTTAAGTAAAATGATAGATTCCGATACTTTAAGGGCGACCGCAGCGGATGCGCGGAATGACTGTCTGTCTACGGGGGCGGTTCTTTTGGGAGCGTTTCTCTGTTCTGCGACGGATATTATGGGCATTGACGGAATTATGGCCACTGCAGTGTCAGGATTTATTTTATACAGCGGCTACGGACTTTTAAAGGATGCCCTGGACCCGCTGCTGGGAAGAAGCCCGGCTCCGGAGCTGGTGAGAATGATTGAAGAGACGGTGCTTGGATATCCGAATGTTCTGGGCATGCATGACCTTCTGGTTCACGATTATGGTCCGGGGAATCAGTTTGCATCTCTGCATATTGAGTTTGCGGCGGAGATGGATGCGCTGAAAGCCCACGATCTGATAGACAATATTGAGAGGGATTTCTGGAAGCGGCATCATCTTCAGGTGGTCATCCATTATGATCCGATTGTGACTGCAGACAGTGTGACAGGAGAGCTCCGGGAATATATTACAAATCAGGTAAAAGCGTATGATGAAGGGCTGAGCATCCATGATCTTCGCATTGTGCCCGGCGATACTCATATCAATGTTTTGTTCGATCTGCTTCTCCCTGCAAAATATGAGGGGGATCAGAGCGAACTGCTGGAATATATTACAGATAAGGTAAAAGCGAAGGATGAAACCTATGTCTGTGTAATTAAAGTAGAACAGAGCTATGTACATTAATCCTCTCTGCTTACAGGAAGCTTTCGGCGGGAAAGGCTTCTGAAAAGACTCCTGCATGGCCGGACGGCTGAAAAATGTTAATAAAATGATTAACAGAGGATTGACATTTTTTAAAATGAATGTTAATCTGATACTATGAATTAATCAAATGATTAACAACGGGAGGGGAATTTTATGAAATATAATTCCGGACTGTCAGAAAATGAATGGTATATTATGCAGGTGCTTTGGGAACAGCCGCCGGCAACCCTCAGAGACATCTGCGAAGCGCTTAAGGAGACCAAGGGATGGACGAAGCACGCGGTCTCATCATTCCTGAAGCGGATGCTGGAGAAGGGAGCCATTTCGGTGGATGAAAGCGGGAAGGTGCGCAGATATTCTCCTGTATGGAGCAGGGAGGAGACGATACTGGAGGAGACCCAGTCCATACTGAGCCGGGTATACAGAGGAGATCTGTTTTTGATGGTCAGCAATGCGGTGAAGGAACAGAAGCTGTCGGATCAGGAGATTGAGGAATTGAAGGGACTGCTGAACGGGATAGGCAGTAATGCCGGGGAGGAAATATGAGACTATTATATTTTATCTTCAGCTCCAGTGTTCTGATTGGGCTGGTACTGCTCATCAGGAAAATATTCAGAAAACAGATTGCTCCCGGAGTGCTGTATGTTCTGTGGCTGATTCCGCTGATCCGTCTGCTGTTTCCTTTTGGATTCTGGGAGCTTCCGGCGTTCGGAACCGCCGCGGAAATATTCGGCGCGCCATATACTGTGCTGTCGGAGCTGGCAGAGCGTCTGGCGGAAGGAGAAATCGGATATTCAGATGAACAAAACAGGACAGCTTCCCGAACGGCGGAAGGACTGAAAGCCGAGCCGACGGAAGTATTGTCCGGGAAAGGGCAGGAGCCGGCGCTTCAGGAGACAGACGGCCGGGAATATTCGGAGCATGATTCCCAGGCTTTGTATCAGACATCGGAGGTATTACAATCAGGGAAGGAGAGGGAGAAATCTGTTTCAGCTCCCATTGCGGCGTTTCTTTTTATCTGGCTGTGCGGAAGCCTTTTCCTGTGCGGGTATTCGGCCGTCTCCAATCT
>VSNE01000120.1 GCA_009774155.1 Lachnospiraceae bacterium | reverse complement strand
TCAATATCCATTCCAGCGGATTCTGGATGTTTATTATATCGCTGGTGATTGTTCTGACGCTTCTGCTCAGTATAAAAAATATCCGGAGAGGGGATTCCCTTAGGGAGGTAAAGCCGCTGAAAATCGGATTTGTGACCGCCAGCCTGCTCCTGATTATTTATGTCGCAGGAGGGGTTCTGTCATCTCCAATCGTGAATGCGAAAAAATACCATGAATTGCTGCCCGTTCAGGAAGGAACCTTTACAGAGGATATTGCAGAGGTGGATTATAACGAAATTCCGCTTCTGGACAAAAGCTCGGCAACGCTTCTGGGCAACCGGAAGATGGGTTCGCTGATCGATATGGTATCCCAGTTCGAGGTCAGCTCCCTGTATACACAGATCAACTACCAGAACAAGCCTGTACGCGTAACCCCGCTTGTCTATGCCAGTCCGATCAAATGGCTGACCAATATGAAAGAGGGGATTCCGGCCTACATTATGATAGATATGACAACTCAGGATACGGAGTGCGTACGGCTGCCGGAGGGAAGCTATATCAAGTATTCCCAGGCAGAATATTTTAACCGTAATATTTACAGACATCTCAGGTTCCGTTATCCAGCCTTTATCTTTGATCAGCTAAGCTTTGAGATTGATGAGGAGGGAACGCCTTACTGGATCTGCCCGGTAAAGAAATTTAATATCGGTTTATTCGGGGGAGAGACCATCGGAAAAGTGGTGCTGTGCAATGCGGTTACCGGAGAAACCCTCTGCTATGATATTGCGGACTGTCCTCAGTGGGTGGATTCTGTCTATTCGGCAAACCTGCTGATTCAGCTTTATGACTACTACGGCGTATATATGAACGGATTTTTCAACAGTGTATTGAGCCAGAAGGGCTGCCTGCAGACGACGGACGGATACAATTACCTGGCTATGGAGGACGATGTATGGGTTTATACGGGTATCACGTCCGTCAGCGGCGACGAGTCTAATGTGGGCTTTGTCCTGATGAACCAGAGGACTATGGAAGCAAAGTATTATTCCTGCCCGGGTGCGGAGGAGTATTCGGCCATGAATTCCGCGGAAGGCCAGGTGCAGAACCTCGGATATCATTCCACCTTCCCGCTGCTTCTCAATGTGGCAAATGAGCCGACTTATTTTATGGCTCTGAAGGATGATGCAGGGCTGGTGAAAAAATATGCCATGGTCAATATTAAAAAATATCAGAATGTGGCAATCGGCGATACGGTAGCGGAATGCGAGAAGGCTTATATCGGCCTTCTGAAAACCAACGGAATTTCCGGTGGGCCGGTGTCCGCAGGGGAGAAGCAGACAGGAACCATTGAGACAATTGCGCCGGTTGTATCAGAAGGAAATTCTCATTACTATGTGGTATTAAACGGTAAGGATCTGATTTTTGACGTGCTGGTCAGCGAATTTCCGGGTATTATCCGTTATAAAGAAGGAGACCGGATTACGATGGAATATATTGCAGGTGAAAAAGTGCAGATCGTGACCGGATTACAGTAACAAAAGGAGCCATTAGAAGGAGTTTTATGCGTAAATTAGCTTTATCAGATGAGATTCTTATGACCGTTGAAAAGCCTGCCCGCTATATCGGCGGCGAGGTGAATGCAGTTATAAAAGACAAAGAAAAAACGGATATTCGTTTTTGTATGTGTTTTCCTGATGTATATGAGATTGGAATGTCTCATCTGGGGATTCAGATATTATATGATATGTTCAACCGGAGGGAGGATATGTGGTGCGAGCGTGTCTATTCTCCATGGACGGATCTGGACAGGATCATGAGAGAGAAAAATATCCCTCTGTTTGCACTGGAGTCTCAGGACCCTGTGAAGGACTTTGATTTTCTGGGAATCACCATTCAGTATGAGATGTGTTATACCAATATTCTGCAGATTCTGGATCTGGCGCAGATTCCCCTGGAGGCTTCAGAACGTACGAAGGAGCATCCGTTTGTGATAGGAGGCGGTCCCTGCGCCTATAATCCGGAGCCGCTGGCAGAGTTTTTTGATATGTTTTATATCGGAGAAGGAGAGACTCAGTATTTCCGGCTCATGGATTTATATAAAGAATGGCGGGCGGGAGGAGCTTCCAGAGAAGCATTTTTAAAGCAGGCGGCTCAGATACCGGGCATCTATGTGCCGTCCTTGTACGAGGTGGCTTATAAGGAGGACGGTACGATTGCATCCATGGCTCCCAGATGTCCGGAGGCTCCCGAAAAGGTAAAAAAACAGCTTGTTCTGGATATGACGGATACGTTTTATCCGGAAAAGCCGGTGACGCCGTTTATCAAGGCAACCCAGGATCGGGTAGTGCTGGAGATTCAAAGAGGCTGTATCCGCGGATGCCGTTTCTGCCAGGCAGGTATGCTGTACCGTCCGGCCAGAGAGCGGGATTTGGAAATGTTGAAGAAATATGCCTGTTCTATGCTGAAAAACACCGGATATGAGGAGATTTCTTTAAGCTCCTTAAGCTCCAGCGATTATTCCTGTCTGGGAGAGCTGGTGAATTTTCTGATGGAGGAATTTGGCTCAAAGGGGATCAATATATCCCTTCCGTCTCTTCGCATTGATGCTTTTTCTCTGGATGTTATGAGCAAGGTACAGGATGTGAGAAAGAGTAGCCTGACCTTTGCGCCGGAGGCAGGCTCCCAGAGGCTTCGTGACGTCATCAATAAGGGACTTACCGAGGAAGTGATTTTAAGCGGCGCCGGGCAGGCATTCGAGGGAGGCTGGAGCCGGGTAAAGCTTTACTTTATGCTGGGGCTTCCGACGGAGACAGAGGAAGATATAAAAAGCATCGCATGGCTTGCCGAGAAAATTGCGGAGCGTTATTATGAGACGCCTAAGGAACAGAGAAACGGAAAATGCCAGATTGTGGTCAGCACCTCTTTCTTTGTGCCAAAGCCGTTTACTCCGTTTCAGTGGGCGCAGATGTGCACAAAGGAAGAATTTCTGCAGCGTGCTTATGTGGTGAATCATGAGATAAAGGAACAAAAAAACAGAAAGAGCATGAAATATAACTGGCATGAGGCGGATGTGACAGTGCTGGAGGGAATTCTGGCCAGGGGAGACAGAAAGGTAGGAGCCGTTATCCGCAGAGCCTATGAAAAAGGATGCCTGTTTGATTCCTGGAGCGAATGGTTCCGCAATTCTCTCTGGCTGGAGGCTTTTGAGGAGTGCGGAATTGATATGAATTTTTATACTACAAGGAAGCGTGCTCTGGATGAAATATTTCCATGGGATTTCATTGACATCGGCGTGAGCCGCGCGTTTCTGGAGCGGGAGTGGAGTAAGGCGCATGAAGAGAAAGTGACGAAAAACTGCCGGCAGGGCTGCTCCGGATGCGGAGCAGCCGCCTACGGAGGAGGTGTCTGCCATGAACACTAATATCAGAGTAAAATTCCGTAAATACGGATGTCTGAAATTTATCGGGCACCTGGATGTAATGAGGTATTTTCAGAAGGCCATCCGGCGGGCGGACATCGCTGTATGCTACTCGGAGGGCTTCAGCCCTCATATGATTATGTCTTTTGCCGCTCCTCTTGGAGTGGGGCTGACCAGCGACGGAGAATATATGGATATTTCAGTCAAAAGCGCTCCTTCCTCCGCGGAGGCGGTGAAGCGGCTGAATGAGGTTATGGCGGAGGGCATTGATGTGGTAAGCTGGAGGGCGCTTCCCAAGAACAGTAAGAATGCCATGTCCATCGTGGCTGCCGCGGATTATGAAGTCCGTTTCCGGGAGGGCTGCGAACCCTTCGGGGGCTGGCCGGAGAAGCTCAGGGAGTTTTTACAGCTTCGGGAAATCCGTATTCTGAAGAAGACAAAAAAAGGATATCAGGAGACGGATATCCGTCCATGGATTTATAACTGTACAATAGAGGACGGCGTGATTGCCATGCGGGTATCTGCGGGAAGCGTACACAATTTAAAGCCGGAGCTTTTGGCAGAGGCCTTTGGCGATTGGGCGGGAGTAAAGATTCCGGCATCGGCCCTGCTGATTCACCGGAAAGAAATTTATGCAGATCAGGGAACAGAGGAAAAACACAGTTTTATTTCTCTGGAGGCATTGGGGGAGGAAATTGGATAATACCAGAATTATTACTTATATAAAAGACGGGGTTCTGGCAGACGCTCTCTATGAAAACGGGCATCTGACGGAGCTGTCATTGATTCAGGAAGGAAAAACCTCCCTCCTTGGAAACGTTTACGTCGGAAAAGTAAAAAATATTGTGAAAAATATTCAGGCCGCATTCGTGGAAATCTCAGACAGTACCCTCTGTTATCTGCCTTTGGAGGATGTAAAGACCCCTATTTACACAAGACCGAAAAAGCAGTCCCGTTTGGCGGAGGGGGACGAGCTTCTCGTCCAGGTCAGCCGGGAGGCAGTAAAGACAAAAGCTCCGTCGGTGACAACGAACATCAGTCTGACAGGAAAATATCTGGTTCTGACTACGGGAAACGGCATGATAGGTTACTCGTCAAAGCTGGGGGCAGAGGAAAAAGAAAGGCTGCGGGGGCTGATCCAGAGCTTTAAGCTTCCCCCGGCCGGACTGATTGTGCGTACCAATGCGGCGCAGGCAGAGCCGGGAGAGCTGGAAAAGGAATATGAAAGGCTTCTCTGCCAGTACCGTTTTCTTACAGATCAGGCGGTTCACCGGGCCGTGTTTTCCTGTGTTCTGAAAAGCCGCGCCGCGTATCTGACTTCGATTCTCGGAAGCAGGAGCGAGCATTTAAAGGATATCCTGACAGACGACAGGGAGCTGTATGAACAGATTCAGAGCTTTCTTATGGAGGAGATGCCGTCAGACGCAGAAAAGCTTCGGCTGTATGAAGACCGGATGCTGCCCTTAAAAGCATTGTACCGTATGGAAAAGGGACTTTCGGAGGCTTTGTCAAAGAAGGTCTGGCTGAAGTCGGGAGCCTATCTGATCATCGAGCCAACGGAAGCGCTTACGGTCATTGATGTAAATACCGGAAAATATACCGGCGGGAAGAATAAACAGGATACCGTCCGAAGGATTAATCAGGAGGCCGCAAAAGAGATTACCAGACAGATAAGGCTTCGGAACCTGTCCGGAATGATCCTGGTGGACTTTGTGGATATGGATGGGAAGGAGGAGCCTCAAAGGCTTCTGGAGCTTATGAGGGAGCAGCTCAAGAAGGACCCCCTGAAGGCATCTGCCGTTGATATGACAGCGCTTGGCCTGATGGAGATCACCCGCAAAAAGCAGAAAAAGACACTTTTAGAACAGGCAAAGGAGTGCGGAATATGATTCAGGTACAGACTGTGAAGGAAAACGGCCATTATAAAAAATTCATTATCTGCGGACATGCGGACTATGCGGATGAAGGAGAGGATATTGTATGCGCGGCAGTTTCGGCGCTTGTAATCAATGCCGTCAATTCTATTGAAAAATTTACCGGCGATCCCTTTACCTGTGACTGCAGAGACGGTATGATACAGAATTGGGAATTTACGTCCGGGGTCTCCCGCGAGACGGAGCTTTTGATGGATTCTTTAATGCTGGGGCTTGCGAACATACAGGAATCTTACGGCGGGAAATATATTACCATTGAGCCGTGCAGACATCAATATACGGATCGAAAGAAACTATGAATAATACTATTTTAGAATTTGAACGCACTGGCATGAGCGGCGCAATGATGCGCCGTTGTTGGTTTTCTGCAAACATTTTATCCGAACAATTATAAGGAGGAGACAAAAATGTATGAATTAGTGCAGGTCAGTGAAAGGTGCTATTACATAAACTGTCCGGCAAAGATAGGAGTCTATATTGGGAATAAGGATAATGTCTATCTGATTGACAGCGGGAATGACAAGGATGCAGGGAGGAAGGTCAGGCATATTCTGGATAAGAACGGCTGGCATTTGACAGCCATACTGAATACTCATTCCAATGCGGACCATATCGGGGGCAACCATTATCTGCAGGGGCAGACGGGATGTAAAATTTATTCCGGCGGCATTGAGGCCGCTTTCACAAAATACCCGGTTTTGGAGCCATCCTTTCTTTACGGAGGCTATCCCTGTAAGGAATTGCGGCATAAGTTCCTGATGGCGCAGGAAAGCAATGTGACGGATTTTTCAGACGAAGGGTTTCCAAAGGAGATTGAGGTCATACCGCTGCCGGGACATTTCTTTGACATGGTGGGATTCCGTATGCCGGACAAAACGGTGTTCCTTGCGGACTGCGTCAGCAGCCGGGAAACGTTGGAGAAGTATGCGGTTTCTTTCATTTATGATGTGGGAGCTTATCTGGAGACTCTGGATATGGTTGAGAGGATGGAAGCTGCCATGTTCGTTCCTGCCCATGCGGAAGCGTCTGCCGATATAAAGGAACTTGTCCGTTACAACAGGGATAAGGTGCATGAGGTGGCAGAGAGGATTCTGTCCATCTGCAGGGAACCGCTGCATTTTGAAAGAATTCTGCAGGAAGTGTTCAGAGGATACGGACTTTCCATGAATTTTGAACAGTATGTGTTGGTGGGCAGTACAGTGCGTTCCTACCTTTCCTGGCTGAAATATACCGGGAAGCTGACTGCTGAGTTTCAGGAAAATATGCTGCTGTGGCAGAAAATATAAATACAGGGACAGCTTATGCCGGTATTGCCGTGGCTGGCAGTTAATTTTGTATCAGGTGGAATAATACTTGACACAGCAAAAAGCTCATGTTATTCTGTTATAGATGCCGCATGGCGAGGCTGCAAGTCTGCATAAATGCAGCGCCAAAGCCAGCGAGTAAATATTAGGAGGTGCCATATGTACGCGATTATTGCAACAGGTGGTAAACAGTATAAAGTATCCGAAGGCGATGTTATCAAAGTTGAAAAGTTAGGCGCAGAGGCTGGTTCTAATTTCGTATTTGATCAGGTTCTGGCAGTTTGTGATGACACTCTTACCGTAGGTACTCCGGTAGTAGAGGGCGCTACTGTAGAAGCATCTGTAATCGGTGACGGAAAAGCGAAAAAGGTTATCGTTTACAAGTACAAGAGAAAAACTGGATATCATAAGAAAAATGGTCACAGACAGCAGTATACCGCTGTTAAGATTGAAAAAATCAACAAATAGTTTATTGACTTACTTACAATGGATTCAGGGAGGTGTAGACCTATGTTAAATATGAACCTTCAGATGTTCGCACACAAAAAGGGTGTTGGTTCCACCAAGAACGGAAGAGATTCCGAGTCTAAGAGGCTTGGCGCCAAGAGAGCTGACGGTCAGTTTGTAAAAGCTGGAAATATCCTTTACAGGCAGCGCGGAACCAAGATTCATCCGGGTGTGAATGTAGGACGGGGCGGAGACGATACTTTATTTGCATTAGTAGATGGCGTTGTCCGCTTTGAAAGAAAAGGAAGAGACAAAAAGCAGGTTTCTATTGTTCCAGTAGAAGGAAAATAATCAGCGTCAACGAGGGCTTCAAGTCGGAAAGATTTGAAGCCCTTTACTGTATTAAGGAGATTACACATGTTTGCAGACAGAGCGAAAATATGGATTCGTTCCGGAAAAGGCGGGGACGGTCATGTGAGCTTCCGCAGGGAGCTGTATGTACCGGACGGAGGTCCGGACGGAGGGGACGGCGGAAAGGGCGGCGATGTTATCTTTGAAGTGGACGAAGGACTGAACACCCTGACCGATTACCGTCATAAACGCAAATATGCGGCACAGGACGGCCAGGAGGGCGGAAAAAGAAACTGCCATGGCAAAAACGGTCAGAATATTATTTTAAAGGTTCCGGAGGGAACCGTTATCAAAGATGCAGAGAGCGGCAGGGTGATTGCGGATATGTCTGCAAAAAACCGCCGTCAGGTGGTCTTAAAAGGAGGAAGAGGGGGTATCGGCAACCAGCATTTCGCCACGGCAACCATGCAGGTGCCCAAATATGCGAAGCCGGGACAGCCGGCCCAGGAGCTGGAGGTATTGCTGGAGCTTAAAGTGATCGCGGATGTGGGACTGGTAGGATTCCCGAATGTGGGCAAATCCACGCTTCTGTCCAGAGTGACGAATGCGCAGCCCAAGATTGCCAATTATCATTTTACAACCTTAAGCCCGAACCTGGGTGTGGTGGATTTGGACGGAGGCGGATTCGTGATTGCAGATATTCCGGGGCTGATCGAGGGGGCTTCGGAA
>VSNE01000012.1 GCA_009774155.1 Lachnospiraceae bacterium | reverse complement strand
AATTATAAGTCTGGAGGAATTTAGAAAAATAATGGAAAATATTTTAATAAAAAGTGCCTGATGCGGTCAAAAAGTGAAAGTTCGATCGTTATATACGTATAGGCCTATAAATATCATTTAAGAAAGGAGAACATATCCAATGGGATGGAAAAAAAGAGGAGCTGTTATTCTGGCCGGGATTTTGCTGTTGGGAAGCAGCCTGCCGGTCTGTGCAGAGGAGACAGAGCCTGCCGGATATCATGTCTATGAGGTTCAGGAGAATGAAGCGTCTGACACCTGGTACGGAATTGCCAGAGGGGATTACCTGCAGTCCGGTGTTTCAAAGGTATCCAAAAAAGACAGCACGCATGCGGTTGCATCGGGAAGCACCTTTGCCCACAGAGACTGCGAGCGTGTCTATGTGCGGATCTATCTGGACAAAAGCAGCACCGGTACCGGAGGCTGGGGTAATGTCAATTACTGGACAGGCACCACCAAGGGAGGCTCCACTGCTTCTGTAAGCAGCGGGTCCTATAAGATTACCCGGGGCAGGTATTACCGTGCGCAGGGCGCTCATTCCGTGACCCAGGGCGGAAAGACGGAGGCAACCAACACCTGTACTGACGCGCTCTATATTAACTGATCATTAAAATAGAGGCTGATAGTAGCACACAATTATCGAATGCAATAAACGACCCAATTTTTCGTAAAGCTTTAAAAGGTGAGGACTCACCGCCGCCGGAAAATAAAAAATTAAATATAGGAAATGGATTCAGACAGAATCTAAACAAAAGATACGTAAAATTAAAGTACTATACACCAAACTGTTTGCACAACAATCATACAGTGAGGCGTACGCCTTAGGTTTTACGTGCGTTCACAAAAAAAGGAGGGTGCTCCCGGGCCTTTGAAGGCCGGAGGGCGCCCTCCTTTGCGATTCGCTGATTGGGGATATCCGCCGCCACTATGCCTGTCCTGCTTTTAGCTGCTTCAGCGCCTGGGCAAGCTGATCCGGGCATGAAGTAGGCCGCATGCCGCAGGTGGTTCCTTCCAGCAGAGAAATAACATCGTCCACCTTCATACCGGCCACCAGCTTGGCAATGCCTGCAGTGTTCCCGGCGCAGCCGCCGACAAACTGAACAGACTGGATGATTCCGTTTTCCGCCTCCACATTAATTGCCTGGGAGCAGGTGCCTTTTGTTTTATATACCATAACGATTTCCTCCTTTTGGAACAACAGTATAACAGAAAGTACAGAGTTTTTCTAGTCAAGGAGAAGGAATTCGGCTATAATAAAAAATAATCAGTAAATATTTGGAGGTCTGTAAGATGGTAAAAAAGATTGGAATTATCGGAGCCATGGAGGAAGAGGTGGAAGCTCTTCGGAAGAAGATGGATGCGCCGCGGAAGGTGACAAAGGCATCCATGGATTTTTATTCCGGGAAATTAAACGGGGTGGAAGCGGTAATTGTGCGCAGCGGTATCGGGAAAGTAAATGCAGGCATCTGTACACAGATACTGGCGGATTTATTCGGAGTGGATGCAGTAATCAACACAGGAATTGCAGGTTCTCTGAAGGCGGAGATTAATATTGGGGATATCGTTATCTCCACGGACGCGCTGCAGCATGATGTGGATGCGACAGGCTTTGGATATGATCCGGGTGTGATTCCGCGAATGGAGACAAGCTGCTTTCAGGCGGATACAGCGCTTATGGAGGCGGCGGAGGCAGCCTGTAAGGAGGCAGTGCCGGAGATCCAGGTATTTACCGGCAGGATCGTAAGCGGAGATCAGTTTATTTCGGATCGTGAGGTGAAAAACCGTATCAGCAGCCGGTTTGGCGGAATGTGCACGGAGATGGAGGGGGCGGCGATTGCACAGGCTGCTTATCTGAACCAGATTCCCTTCGTCATTATCCGCGCAATTTCAGATAAAGCGGATGACAGTGCGACCATGGATTACCCGGCCTTTGAGCGTCAGGCGATTGCTCACAGCGTGGCTCTGGTGGAAAATTTTGTCGGACGGCTGTCATAGTCTGCGCAGAAGGCGGCCGGACTGGCTGCAATGTCACAATCCGTCGATAAGTTCGGCATTCCCTTGGAGAGAGTTTTTGGTATACTTAGCTCACCAAAGCAAAGGGCGGCGAAAACCTGACAGCGCTGCCCGGCAAAAAATAATCAAGGGGAGGCATTTTTATGTATCAGGCATGGTTATACTATGGAGAGTTTCTGGCACTGGGAATCTGGGGAACAGTTCTTGCGCTGGTTAGGAGAATACTATTTGGAAAACTTTGTAAGGATGCGGCGCTTGGAGGAAACGGCAAAGGAAAGATGCTGAAGGCAATGACGCTGAAATTTGAGAAAAGCTACGAGGTAAAGGTAGGAATCTATGATAAATCGGTTTTTGTACGGAAATATCTCTGCCAGGAGCGCAGGCTGGGAATCCGGCTGGGCCGGTGGAGGCGTCTGCCGGAGAGGTGGACAGGCCTGATTATCGGAATCGGATTTGTGGAGGCAATGGTGCTTCGGTATCTGAAATTTGAAAATACGTTCTGCCTGAACCGGTTTTTGGCTGCCGCCACGGCTGCTGCCGTAGTGCGGATCATAATTCTGTGGTTTGAATCAGACAGCTTATGGGAGCGGGCGGAGGTCTGCCTTATGGATTATGTATCCAATACCCTGTATCCAAGGCAGATTCATGTGTACGAAGGATTTGAGGAAGAAGCGGAGACGGAGGAGGTCCAACCGCGGACAGATTTAACGGCTCGGGAGGAGGAGACTCCGAAAGCAAGGGAGGCTGCAAAGGGAGCCTTTTTGAAAAAAGAGGAGGAAGAGATATTTCAGGAAGTTCTTTCTGATTTTTTGGGCTCGTCTACTTGATTTTTACAGTGACAGAATGCTACAATATTTTATATACGCGAGAAGGTCTCGTACAGTAAAGGAGTGTACAAAAATATGGCAAAAGTTACGTTTGACTATTCCAAAGCCGCGCCGTTTATCGGCGCAGGGGAGCTGGAAAATATGAAGGCGCAGGCAGCGGCGGCAAAAGAGGTTCTGCTCCAGAGAAGCGGCGCGGGAAATGATTTTCTTGGCTGGATTGATCTTCCTGTTAATTATGACAAGGAAGAGTTTGCAAGAATCCAGAAGGCAGCGGAGAAGATTCAGGGCGATTCAGAGGTACTTGTGGTAATCGGTATCGGCGGTTCCTATCTGGGAGCCCGGGCGGCAATTGAATTTTTAAGACACAGCTTTTATAATATTGTGTCAAAAGAGGTTCGTAAGACACCGGAAATCTATTTTGTCGGAAACAGTATTTCCACCCGTTATCTCAGTCATTTAATGGATGTGATTGGGGATCGTGATTTCTCTGTGAATGTTATTTCCAAGTCCGGTACGACGACCGAGCCGGCTATCGCATTCCGTGTATTTAAGAAGATGCTGGAGGACAAATACGGCAAGGCGGAAGCAGCCAAGAGAATTTATGCGACCACCGATAAGGCAAGAGGAGCTTTAAAGAGCCTCGCTACCGAGGAAGGCTATGAAACCTTCGTTGTTCCGGATGATGTGGGAGGACGCTTCTCCGTACTGTCCGCAGTCGGCCTTCTTCCGATTGCTGTCAGCGGAGCAGACATCCGGAAATTAATGGAGGGCGCTGCAAGCGGCCGTGAGACGGCTCTTAACGCGCCATATGAAGAGAATGACGCAGTACAGTATGCAGTTGTCCGCAACATTCTTCACCGCAAAGGCAAATCTACAGAAATTCTGGCGAACTATGAGCCAAGCCTTCACTATGTATCCGAGTGGTGGAAGCAGCTCTATGGCGAGTCTGAGGGAAAAGACAGGAAGGGTATCTTCCCGGCATCTGTAGATCTGACGACGGATCTTCATTCCATGGGCCAGTTTATTCAGGACGGTTCCAGAATTATGTTTGAAACGGTTCTGGAAGTGGAAGAGTGCGAACAGGAGATTATTATGGGAGAAGAACCCGTAGACCTGGACGGACTCAATTATCTGGCAGGCAGGAATGTGGATTTTATCAATAAAAGTGCGATGAACGGAACGATTCTGGCGCATACCGACGGCGATGTACCGAATCTGATGGTCAGGATTCCCAGACAGGACGAGTTCTCCCTGGGGCAGTTATTCTATTTCTTCGAGTTTGCATGCGGCATCAGCGGATATCTGCTTGGCGTGAATCCGTTTAACCAGCCGGGCGTTGAGAGCTATAAGAAGAATATGTTTGCATTGCTCGGAAAGCCGGGATATGAGGCGGAGAGAGAAGAGCTGCTGAAGAGACTGTAATCATAAGATAAATAAAATCAGTCCTTCAACCCGGATTGAACAAAAAGAAATATTATGAAAACAGATAGCTGCAGTAATTGGCGCGGATTACCAATTACTGCAGCTTTTTCTTGATGAAATCTGTTCCTGGGCATTAATATATATGATAACGGCGGGTATTGGAAAAGAAAGGATACCATATGAAAAAATACAGGATATTATATGAGGACAGAGACATTTTCGTGCTCTATAAGCCGTCCGGACTTGCGGTTCAGAGCGCCAGGCCGTCCATGCCGGATATGATGAGCATGCTGCGCAGTGAGCTTATGGAGCGCGGAGAGAGGGGCGCCCGTCTGGGACTTGTGAACCGTCTGGATCAGCCGGTGGAGGGGATTCTTCTGGTGGGAAAAAACGAGAAAGCGGCGGCAGATTTGAATCGTCAGATTCAGGACCATATCCACACGGAGAAGTGGTATCAGGCGTTGGTCTGTGGAAAACTTTCCCCAAAGGAGGGAACCCTTGTGGATTATTTGCTGAAGGACGGACGTACCAACACTTCCCGAATCGTCCCGGAAGGAACAAAAGGGGGAAAAAGAAGTGAGCTGCGTTATGAGACGCTCCGGGAGCAGGAAGGGAAGAGCCTTCTGAGAATCCGGCTTCTGACCGGCCGCCATCATCAAATCCGGGTGCAGCTTGCCCATGCGGGAGCGCCGATCGCGGGGGATCTTAAATATGGAGCGGCGGACGCAGGGCAGCTCTGTCTGTGTGCGTTTAAGATGACATTCCTTCATCCGCGGACGAGGGAGCGCATGAGCTTTGAGGTGGAGCCGTCGTTTCCAGCTCTCTCCACAGCTCCCGAATAAACAGGACGCCGAAAGGGCCGGTGAACAGGCCTAATGTTCCGAAGAGCTGAAGCCCGGTAATTACGGACATAAGAAAGCAGATGGGAAGAAGTCCCAGGCCGTCGCCCATAAGCTTAGGCTCCAGAAGCTCCCTGGTCAGCCAGGTCAGCGCATAGAGCAGACCAAGCCAGAGGGCGAAGGAATACTGCTTTTGCAGGAGGACAAGAAAAATCCATGGAAGGAATACGGTTCCTGTGCCAAAGACCGGAAGGGCATCTACCAGGCCGGTGATCAGCGCCCAGAATGGAAAGCCCGGAATATGCAGAAAATAATAACCAACGGCACATTCCGCGGATATGACGAGCATGATTTTAAACTGGGCCTTTATCCAGCCCTTTATAGACTGCGTGATTCTCCTTCCGGCCTTCAGGATCGGATCGGCGAAGGGCAGTTTTCGCAAAAGCTGATGAAAGCGGCCCCAGTCCTTAGCGAACAGCAGGACTGAGATAAAATACAGAAAAACTCCGAACATGCAGGAGATGACGGAGGGCATAGTATCCATAAGCTGTCCGGGAAGAGACTGGGGAATCCATGAAAGATACTCATAAAACTGCACAAAATAATTCTGGCACACAGGCAGCAGATTGCAGCATGGCTCATAGAGAAGGTAGCATCCGCAGAAAACCGTGCTTCCGGACAATAATATAAAAACCACAAGAAAACCGACAGCGAGAGGCATTAACCTCATATGAATTTTCTTTTGAAGAATGGTCAGAAAACCTACCGTAATCCATGCCAGGAAAAAAGGCAGGATAATGGGAAGCAAAAAGCGGAGAGCCAGATAGACTGCGAGCAGGATTCCTGTTTTCTGAAAATAAAGTTTAGTCTGTCGCTTCATCTGTTCACACCTCCATATACAGTATCTGTAAAAGCTGAATCAGATATGGCAGATAAGTAATGGAAATGTTCCCAAAATTCTTCATTTTTGGATAATTGACAGTATTTTATGAGTCAGGTATACCGATAATATTACAGTATCTGAACAGGAAATGAAGGAACTGCGTACATGAATAAAAAGAAAAGAGGACTGTTTTTATTTGTCTGCATACTGCTTCTGACATGCTGCTTAGTATGACTGCGTTTGCGGCGAAGGGCGATAAGTCAGCCGCATCTATCGGCTCTAAACGATATCCAAGTCTGGAGGCGGCAGTAAAGGCGGTAAAGAAGGGGCAGACAATTAAAGTAACTAAGGATATTACGGTTTCTGATACACTGACATTCAATAAGCCGAAGGTAAATTTTACAATTGATTTTGGAAAGCATAGATATAAGTATACGGGAAGCGACTATGCGATCAGGCCTAATAAAGGGACGGTAACGATTAAAAATGCAAAAGTGACAGCTTTAAAGGGAAAAGCGCTTTATATAAAATCCGGTGTGTCAGTGACGATTGCAAGCGGTGCGTTTACCGGAAGCGGTTCCAGCGATTCCTGGGAAGAGATTTTGGATAAAGGACTTTTCTACAACTGCGGTACGCTGACGGTCAAGGGAGGAACCTTTAAAGCCGGGAAAAATGCGGCTGTACATAATAAGGGAGTCTTAAAGATAAGTAAAGGAACATTCTCCACATCCCTTCCTCTGAAGAACGATGAGGAGCCTACGTCCAGCGGAGCGCTGATACTGAATTATAAGGATAAGGGCAGGATCACTGTCAGCGGAGGAACCTTTACCGCGGCTGTGAATGTATTTTTTAATGGAGGGAGCCTGACAATCAAGGACGGGACCTTTACTTCCAGAGAGGCAAGCGCGCTTTGGAATGTACATGCTCCTGCTGTGATTACCGGGGGAACCTTTATAAGCAAGGGAGACTGGGCAACGGTTCTGAACGATTCGGATAAGATGGGAAAAGGAAAGGTTACTATCAAAAAAGGAAGCTTTACATCTGCCAATATGGTTTTAGAGTGCTGGTCCAACAGTGTTCTGACCATCAACGGAGGCGCGTTCAAGACTACGTCCACCTACGATCCGAACGGAAAGCGGCCGCTGATGCTGGCATTTAACACTTCCAAAATCGTAGTAAACGGAGGAACGTTTATGGCAAAGAAAACATATCTGTACTACCAGGATAAGGGCGCTTCTGTTAAATTAAACGGGGGAACCTTCCATACAAAATATAAGAAAAAAAATACACCATAGACAGATTTCCAGGCTGCCGGCAGAGGAGTTTTATCTCTGCCGGCAGTACTTTTATGAGTCTATTTGATATCTTCCGCACTTGACAAACCTGCGATTCCTTTTTACAATGAAAATCAATGCAAAATGTAATAAAATAAAGGAGAATCTATAGATATGGCAAAAGAAAAGAAGCTCGTAGAGGGCATCACTTCCAGGGATACGGACTTTGCCCAGTGGTATACAGATGTGGTGAAAAAGGCAGAGCTGTGTGATTATACAAGCGTAAAGGGCTGTATGGTAATTAAGCCCGCAGGTTATGCAATCTGGGAAAATATCCAGAATGAGCTGGACAGAAGATTCAAGGCTACAGGAGTCCAGAACGTGTATCTTCCGATGTTCATTCCTGAAAGCCTGCTTCAGAAGGAGAAGGATCATGTGGAAGGCTTTGCCCCGGAGGTCGCGTGGGTGACGCACGGCGGACTGGAGCCGCTGCAGGAGCGTATGTGTGTGCGTCCCACCTCCGAGACTCTTTTCTGTGATTTTTATCAGAACGAAATTCATTCCTACCGGGATCTTCCGATGGTTTACAATCAGTGGTGTTCTGTTGTCCGGTGGGAAAAAACGACCAGGCCGTTTCTCCGCTCCAGAGAGTTTTTGTGGCAGGAAGGACATACCGCCCATGCAAGCGCAGAGGAAGCAGAGGAAAGAACGGTTCAGATGCTGAATGTATATGCTGATTTCTGTGAACAGATTCTGGCGATACCGGTTATTAAGGGACAAAAGACAGATAAGGAGAAATTTGCAGGCGCTGAAGCTACTTATACGATCGAGTCTCTGATGCATGACGGCAAGGCGCTGCAGTCCGGCACAAGCCACAATTTCGGAGACGGATTTGCAAAAGCGTTCGGCATCCAGTATACAGATAAGGACAATCAGCTAAAATATGTGCATCAGACCTCATGGGGCATGACCACCCGTATGATTGGCGCTATTATTATGGTACACGGCGATGACTCCGGCCTGGTGCTGCCCCCGAGGATTGCTCCGGTTCAGACAGCCATTATCCCGATTGCGGCGCATAAAGAGGGCGTTTTGGATAAGGCGTATGAGCTGAGAGACCGTTTATCCTCAGGCTTTAAGGTAAAGGTCGATGATTCTGACAAGAGTCCTGGCTGGAAGTTTGCAGAGCAGGAGATTAAAGGTATTCCGACCCGTATCGAAATCGGCCCGAAGGATATTGAGGCAAATCAGGCGGTGATTGTGCGGCGTGATACGAGAGAGAAGATCGTGGTATCTCTGGATGAGCTGGAGACGAAGCTGGCTGAGGTTCTGGAGACGATGCAGGCAGATATGCTTGAGCGCGCGCGTTCCCATAGAGAAGCGCATACCTATGATGTGACAACCTATGAAGAGTTTGTAGAGACGGTTAACAATAAACCAGGATTTGTAAGAGCCATGTGGTGCGGCGACCAGGCATGCGAGGACAAGATTAAGGAGGACACGACAGCCACAAGCCGCTGTATGCCCTTTGAGCAGCAGAATATTTCAGATAAGTGCGTATGCTGCGGCAGACCGGCAAGGAAGCTGGTCTACTGGGGAAAGGCATATTGATTTTGATATTGCGATAGGATGATTGATTTGATGGGAGTAATTCAGATTCCTGAAAAAGTGCATAGAATTATCGGCACACTCGCCGCGGCAGGGCATGAAGCCTATGCCGTCGGCGGGTGTGTTCGTGATGCTCTCCTTGGAAGGAAGCCTGCGGACTGGGATATCACCACATCAGCTTCCCCGATGGAAGTAAAAATGCTTTTTCCGAGAACCATTGATACAGGAATCCATCATGGAACTGTAACGGTTATGATCGGAAGAGACGGTTTTGAGGTGACGACCTACCGGGTAGACGGGGAATACGAGGACTGCCGCCATCCAAAGGAGGTACAGTTTACAAAAAGTCTGATTGAGGACTTAAAGCGCCGGGATTTTACGATAAATGCCATGGCTTACAATGAGGAACATGGTCTGGTGGATGAATTTGACGGTGTCGGGGATCTCCGGAGAGGAATTATCCGCTGTGTGGGGAACGCCGGGGAACGCTTTACGGAGGATGCTCTTCGTATGCTGCGTGCGGTGCGGTTCAGCGCCCAACTGGATTTTACGCTGGAGGAGCATACAAAAGCTGCGATCGGGGAACTTTGCGGAAGGCTTCAGAAGGTCAGTGCAGAGCGTATACAGGCCGAGCTTGTGAAGCTGCTTGTCTCTTCTCATCCGGAAAGAATCCGGGATGCGTGGGAGACGGGAATTACCCGTATCATACTTCCGGAATTTGATGCCTGTATGGCATGCGGGCAGGATAATCCTCATCATATCTATTCCGTAGGCGAGCATACCATTCATGCTCTCCAGGAAATAGATGCGGATAAGGTTTTGCGGCTGACCGTGCTGCTTCATGATTTCGGGAAACCGGCAGTAAAGACTACGGATGAAAGAGGAACCGATCATTTTCACAGTCATCAGGCTGTCAGTCAGGATTTGGCGGAAGCTATTCTGAAACGGCTGAAATTTGACAACGATACGATTCGGCAGGTAAAAAAGCTGACGTACTATCATGATTATCATCCGGCCCTGACCTGTGCAGGAGTGCGAAAAGCCATGCACCGGATTGGAGAGGAGCTGTTTCCTTTGTATCTGAAGGTGCAGCGCGCGGATATTCTGGCACAAAATCCCGTAACACAGGAGCGCAAGCTTGCAGATCTGGCAGAAATGGAGAGGCTTTACAAAAAGGTTCTGAAGGAGCAGAGCTGTTTTACTTTAAAGCAGCTTGCAGTAACGGGGCATGATCTGATGGATGCAGGTATTCCGGCGGGACCGGAGCTTGGAAATATTCTGAATCATCTGCTGGAAGCGGTAATCGAAGATCCGCAAAAGAATGAAAGAGAGCGGCTTATTGAACAGGCGCTGGAATTTTATAAAGGGTAGAGGATACAGCATAGCTGAAGAGATTTGGCTGTGTTGTTTTTTATTTTTACAGATAGTAAACAAAGCATATATTTTAAAGAAAACACAGCTCCCAGGTGCTATTTTTCTTCTCGACAACATAAGATAAAAGGTACGAAATGACCGATGTGTGGGGGGATTCTATGAACGAGAGAGATTTGCAGGTATTGGAGCAGTACCCGTTTGCCGTGAACGGAAGCTGGCGTGCCAGAGGCGCCTTTCTTCTGGATACCAGCGAAGGCAGGAGACTGATAAGGGAGTTTTCCGGAAGTACATATAAGCTCCAGAGGGAACAGGAGCTGCTGACACATCTGCGTGACTGCGGCTATCTGGTGGACCTGATGGAGCCGGATAAGGAAGGCAGGCTGGCTACGGTATATCGGGAATATTATCGGTTTGTCGTAAAGGAATCCCTGGACGGAAGAGAATGTGATACCAGAAGCGAGAGTGAAATTCTGAAGGCGGCGTCTCTTCTGGCTGGGATGCATACAGATATGCGCGGCTTCTGTGAAGTAACGCAGGAGGATCGTCTGCGCCTGTCAGGGCCGGATGCAAAGGAGGAGATGGCGCGCCATAACCGGGAGCTTCGGAAGGTCTATACATTTATTAAGAAAAAGAACCGTAAAAATGAATTTGAAGCCGCATATATGGCATGCTTCCCGGGAATACTGGAGGGTGCGCTGGATGTGGAGAAAAGGTTAAAAGACTCCTGTTATAAAAAATTAAGGGAACAGGCTATGTCAGAAGGACATTTCTGTCATGGCGAATATATCCACCATAATATTCTGGTGGGAAACGGGAAAATGGCGGTTATCAATTTTGAAAAGTTTGCTTTGGATGTGCAGATGAATGACCTTTATCAGTTTCTCCGTAAAATTATGGAAAAACAAAATTATGATCATCATCTGGGAACCAGGATTCTGAAGGCATATGAGCGGGTTCGTCCTCTTTCGGGAGAGGAAAGAGAGTATCTGGGGATTCGTATGCATTATCCGGAAAAATTCTGGAAGCTGGCAAACTATTATTATAATACGAATAAAGCATGGATTCCGGGAAAGCATATGGAAAAACTGGAAAAATTTCTGGCTCAGCAGGAAAAAAGAGTTTCTTTTTCGGAGGAGATATTGTATAATAGGTCTAACTAAAATCCAGAATCAGGGAGGTATTTGTGCAAAATGGACTACAAGGAGATCTATAAGGAATGGCTTGCCAATCCTTATTTTGATGAAGCTACAAAAGAAGAGTTACGGGCAATTGCAGAGGACGACAACGAGATTAAGGAACGTTTTTACAAAGATTTGGAGTTCGGTACTGCCGGACTTCGCGGTATTATCGGCGCAGGCGTGAACCGCATGAACATTTATGTGGTTCGCCGTGCGACCCAGGGACTTGCCAATTACATTATTAAGCAGGGAGGACAGGACAAGGGCGTTGCCATTGCCTATGACTCGCGCCGGATGTCGCCGGAATTTGCGGAGGAGGCGGCTTTGACGCTGGCAGCGAACGGCATTAAGGCGTATAAGTTTGAATCTCTTCGTCCGACACCGGAGCTGTCCTTTGCAGTTCGGGAGCTGAACTGTATTGCAGGCATCAATATTACTGCCAGCCACAATCCTCCGGAGTACAACGGGTATAAAGTGTACTGGGAGGATGGCGCGCAGTTTACACCGCCCCACGACAAAGGGGTTACTGCGGAGGTGCTTGCGATAACGGATCTGTCCACCGTGAAAACCACGACCCGCGAAGAGGCAGAGGCAGCAGGCAAATATGAGATTATCGGACAGGCGATTGACGATAAATTCATTGGACATGTTATGGCTCAGGTTGTGAATCAGGATGCTATCGACAAGATGCAGAAGGACATCCGTATCGTCTATACTCCTCTTCACGGAACCGGTAATATTCCGGCAAGGCGCGCGCTTAAGGAGCTTGGCTTTGAAAATGTATATGTGGTAAAAGAGCAGGAGCTGCCGGACGGTGAATTCCCGACAGTCAGCTATCCGAATCCGGAAGCAGCGGAAGCATTTGCATTGGGCTTAAAGCTTGCAAAAGAGGTGGACGCAGATCTGGTGCTTGCGACAGACCCGGATGCCGATCGTCTCGGCGTATATGTAAAGGATACCAAGTCCGGCGAATATATTCCGCTGACCGGTAATATGTCCGGTTCCCTTCTGTGTGATTATGTATTGAGCCAGAAGCAGGCGGCAGGCAGGATTCCGGCAGACGGACAGGTTGTCAAATCCATTGTTACCACAAATCTGGTGGATGCTGTGGCGGCAAACTACGGCTGCGAGCTGGTAGAAGTATTAACCGGATTTAAGTTTATCGGACAGCAGATTCTGAAGAATGAAAAAACCGGGAAAGGCACCTACCTGTTTGGCCTGGAAGAATCCTACGGGTGTCTGATCGGAACCTATGCGCGTGATAAGGATGCGATTTCCGCAACGGTTGCGCTTTGCGAGGCGGCAGCTTACTATAAGATGAAAGGCATGACTTTGTGGGATGCTATGGTAGCGATGTATGAAAAATACGGCTACTACAAGGATGCGGTGAAATCCATTGAGCTGAAGGGGATCGAAGGACTTGCCAAGATTCAGGAAATTCTGGAGACGCTCAGGAACAACACGCCAAAGACCATTGGCACCTATAAGGTGGTATCCGCAAGAGATTATAAGATGGATACAATCAGAGATATGGAAACCGGAGAGGTGAAGCCGACCGGACTTCCGTCCTCCAACGTACTTTATTATGATCTGAATGACGGGGCTTGGCTGTGTGTAAGACCGTCCGGAACAGAGCCGAAGGTTAAATTCTATTATGGAATCAAAGGAACCTCCCTGGAAGATGCAGATGCAAAGAGCGCTGCCCTGGGTGAGGAGGTTCTTGCCATGATTCATAAAATGCTGTAATTCTGATATCTGCAAGGGGGCGTGTATACGCTCCCTTTATTTAAGCTTATCCGGAAAATGCCCTGCTTCTGTTTTGCGCAAGGATAACCGCGGCAGGAGAGCTGACGGATGAAAGGGTGAGAAACAATGTACAGTTACACACAATTACTGGATATTATTGCGGAGCTCCGCAGCGACCACGGCTGTCCGTGGGATCGGGCGCAGACCCATGAAAGCATGATTCCCTGTCTTCGGGAGGAATGCGGGGAAGTGGCGCAGGCTATTGAAGAAAAGGATGCGGAAAATCTCTGTGAGGAGTTAGGGGATGTACTGCTTCAAGTGCTTCTCCATGCCCAGATCGCAAAAGAGGAAGGACTCTTTTCTATAGAGGATGTAGTGAACGGACTGGCAGAGAAAATGGTGCGCCGCCATCCTCATGTATTCGGCAAAGAGGAGTATATTTCAGAGGAACAGAATAAGCTTCGCTGGGAGGAAATCAAGAGAGCGGAAAGGGAAGAAAAAAACAGGAGGAAAATGGGGCGGGCCCAAGGAATACAGCTTGACAAACAGTAGGAAACAAGTTATAACTATTGATACATGCTTAACAACTACACAACTTAGAAGACTTGAGGAGGAAATAAAATATGAATAAGGCTGAATTGATTGCAGCAGTTGCAGAGAATG
The DNA here is from genome assembly GCA_009774155.1 of Lachnospiraceae bacterium. Lineage (GTDB taxonomy): Bacteria > Bacillota > Clostridia > Lachnospirales > Lachnospiraceae > Hominiventricola. The sequence continues at coordinate 6,344 of VSNE01000012.1, read as the reverse complement.
CTGATATGGCCAAAAAGGATGCAGAGAAGGCAGTAAAAGCATTTGTTGATGTTATTACAGAAGAATTAAAGAAAGGTGAAAAGGTTCAGGTTGTTGGATTCGGCACCTTTGAAGTTTCCGAGAGAGCGGAGAGGAAGGGAAGAAACCCGCATACCGGCGAGACTATGGAGATTGCCGCTTCCAAAGCGCCCAAATTCAAGGCCGGTAAAGCTTTAAAGGATGCCCTGAACTAAGGTACAGATGAGATTAGATAAATTTTTGAAGGTTTCCCGTTTGATTAAGCGCCGTACGGTTGCCAATGAAGCCTGCGATGCGGGCCGCGTGCTGGTAAATGGAAAGACGGCAAAGGCATCTCTGAATGTAAAGCAGGGGGATGCGATAGAGATACAGTTCGGCGCCAGAGCCGTGAAAATAGAGGTGCTGGATGTACAGGAAACTGTTAAGAAGGATGAAGCGAAAGAGCTGTATAAATATTTATAATGCATAAATAAAAGGACCTCTTAATATATTTTAAAAGAATATATAGGAGGTTTTTTTGATGGTAAAGATGGGAGCTGCGGAAGAACATTCCCAAAGCAGAAGCGCACATAAAATTGCCATGATGAATAGGCGCACCGGAAGCATTACCGGGGTAACGGATGTTATCTCTTTTGATATAGCGGAAGTCCTGCTGGAGACAGAGCTGGGTATGCTGCAGATTAAAGGGGCAGATCTGCATGTAAACCGTCTGTCGCTGGAAAAAGGGGAGATTGATTTGGAGGGCAGGATTGACAGCATCCAGTATTCCGAAATCTCTGACTTTAAAAAAGGCGGAGAATCTCTGCTGAACAGGCTGTTCCGCTGACAGTATGAGTCCGGGGATTCTGAAAGAACTGCAGTTTTTCGGACTTGCAGTGCTGCGGGGAGTACTGATTCTGGTACTCTATGATGTAATTCGGATTATCCGAAGAGTGATGCCTCATGGGATCTGGATAGTGACGGCAGAGGATATTGCCTACTGGATTGCGACAGCCTTGCTTGTATTCCAGCTTCTTTATCAGGAGAATGACGGAGCAGTGCGGGGTTATGCTTTGCTTGCGGTGGCGGTCGGGATGCTTTTGTATCATCAGACGCTCAGCAACTGGCTGGTCAGCCATATTTCGGGAATTTTGAGGTGGTGCCTCGGCATTCTTCTGAAACCATTTACGGTTATATATAGGAAAGTAGTACAAGGATTGCGTGTAGCCGGACGGTTTTACAAAAAGAAATTGAAAAAGCAGCTAAAAGAGTTTATAATTATCTTATTCTCTTAGGGGTGAAGTATATGCTGACAAGGACAAAAAGAAGAAATTATTATAAACATAGAAGACATCTGGGGGCGTTTGGAATTCTGGTAATTGTGCTGGCGGTTCTGGGTGTAAGCGCGGTCGGGAGCCTTCAGCTGGAGCACAAGAACCGCTCTTATGAAGCGAGGGAGAAGGCTCTGGAAGAGTCTATTCTTTCTGAACAGGAACGGGCGGAGGAGATTGAAGCTCTGGAGGCTTACACAAAGACTAAGAAGTACGTGGAGGATGTGGCGAAGGATAAGCTGGGGCTTGTCTATGAAGATGAGGTTATTTTTAAAGCAGATGAATAGAAGGGCAATGAGATGGATCATTAAGATCCATCTTTTTTATGTCGAAAAATTCTTTTTTCGAGCCACTTCCAAATGACAAAGATTGCGAGAGCCCATTTTTATAATCCGTATTACTATTTGACCGTGGAGTCAGGACACGGCGAAAATAAAGTCAGGAGGAGTAAAGATATGGAATGGACAAAGTATGTGTTGTCATTGATGCTGGGAGGATGTCTGTGGCTTCTGTTTGGAAGGAAGGGAAGCGGAAGCGGCAAATGGTTTATAGGAGCCGGGGCAGGAATCGGACTTTCAGCAATGGAGCTTGTAGTGGTATATATATGGGACAGCGGCGCATGGATGATGCTGTATGCTATTTTAAAAGGGCTGGCCTTTTTTTCGGGTATTGTGCTTCTGGGCTATATGTGGGAATGGATCGGCAGCGCAGGAAGAAATAAGGATGCAAAGGAGCAGGAGGTTCTGCACCCGGTCAGGCAGTGGATGGATGATTATCAGGAAAGCTTTGCACAGTTGTCCAGAAGCTTTTGCATGGCGCCGCAGGCGGCAGGAGAATGGAGCCGGGGGGATCGGATTATGCAGACCCGCCTGGCAGAAAGCAGGATGGCTGCGGCAGAGCAGCTTCAGGAGATGAGTCAGATATTGGTGGGAGCCATGGAGCGTATCTATGGAACCAGGGAGGATGAAAGTCTGGAGCAGGAGGTGGGGGACCGGCTCCGCCTGCTGGGCATACAGGTTACAAAGGTATTCTTCTACGGCCCCCAGGGGAAAAAGCGGCAGGTGTATATTACGATGAGGACAAAGCGGAAAATCTGTGTGCCCGTTAAGAAAATTGCCGCTGTGCTGTCCGAGCTTATGAACGGGGAGATGATGCCGGCCAGAGACAGCCGATCCTTTGTCGGTCAGGAGAGGGTAACGGTCTTGTTCGTGGAGGGGACGGCTTATAATGTACTCTATGGAGTGAAAAAGGTGGTCCGGCAGAATGAGGCGGTATCCGGAGACAACTTTTCCGTATTCTGGCTGCCGGACGGAAGATTTTACGCCGGGCTGTCCGACGGCATGGGCTCCGGAGTACAGGCATGTACTCAGAGCGAGCTGGTGCTGGATCTTCTGGAGCAGTTTCTGGAGGCGGGATTCTCCAAAGAAACGGCTTTGAGAATGATTAATTCCTCTATTGTCCTCCAGCCGGATGCCCCTGTATTTTCCACCGTAGATATTGCCTCAGTGGATCTGTACACCGGAATCTGTGAGTTTTTGAAAATCGGCGCTGCGGCCAGCTTTCTGAGAAGGGAGAATGGTGTGGAGTGTATCAGTGGTTCCGGCCTTCCTGCTGGAGTGAGCAATGAGCTCTGTCTGGAGCCGTACAGGGTGCGTATGTATGACGGGAATCTTTTGTTCCTTGTAACGGATGGGGTCATCAGCGTTCTTCCCCAGGGACAGGAGGAAGCGCTTTTAAAGGAAATGATTATGGGGCTGGGTTCGGGCACGCCTGCAGAAATGGCGGAGCGCTTGATGGAGCAGGTACAGGTATATGGGGAAGCGGCGGATGATATGACCATTCTCGTTGTTGGAATCTGGAAAAGATAGGGGAAAACCATTTGCTTTTTTTTGCCATATTCTTTATAGTAGGATACAGATAACAGGAGTAAAAGAAATGCGGGAAAAAGTATTTGCCTATTTGGAACAATGGAATATGATTCGTTCCGGGATGAAGATTTTGGTCGGTTTTTCCGGCGGAGCAGATTCCACGGCGCTTCTTCAGCTTTTGTGGGAGTATGGACAGGCCCATGGAGCCGGGATCACCGCAGTGCATGTAAACCATGGAATCAGGGGGCGGGAGGCAGACCGGGATCAGTCATTTTGCGAAGTATTCTGTATGGAGAGAGGGATTCCGTTTCAGGCGTTTTTCATGGACGTGCCCTCTATTGCCGGTCTGGAAGGGATCAGTACGGAGGAGGCAGGGAGGAAGGCCAGATATGTGGTCTTTGAGCGGTATCTAAGAGAAGGAAAGGCGGATCGGGCAGCGCTGGCGCACCATCAGAACGACCAGGCGGAAACGATGCTTTTCCATATGATGAGGGGGACAGGCCTCCGCGGCCTTCGCGGAATGAAGCCTGTGCGGATTCCCTATATCCGGCCGTTGCTGTGCGTGACGAGACCGGAGATTGAAAGCTGGCTTGTCCGGGAAGGAATATCCTGGATGGAGGATACGACGAACCAGGAGCTTCAATATACCAGAAACCAGATCCGCCATCGGGTTCTTGCTCCTATGGTACAGATCTGCCCGGAAAGTGCAGCGCATATGGCAAAGACAGCCGGCCGGCTTCTGGAGATAGAGGACTATATGGAACAGGAGCTGAAAAAAGTGTGGGCAGACTGTGTCCGGCAGGAGAAGGACATTTACCGGATTTTGCTGAAACCCTTTCTTGCGCTTCACCCGGCCATGAAAAAGCTGCTGGCAATGAGGTGTCTTGAATGTCTGCTGGGAAGCCGCAGGAATCTGGAGGCCGTTCATGCAGAGCAGATCTGTATGCTGGCCCGGGGACGCAGGGGAAGCCGGGTGATGCTGCCGGGAGACGGATGCGCGGTTCTGGGCTACGGGGAACTGATACTGAAGCAGGGCTACGGAGAAAAAATATCGGAGGAGCCGGTATATTGCGCGCCAGGCGGGGAATATCTTTATATGGGCGAGAACTTCCGCTTTACACTGGAAAACAGAGAGAAAGATAAGGAAATTCCTGTAAATCGCTATACGAAGTGGTTTGATTATGATAAAATCAAACATAATGTTGCGCTGCGCGCCAGGCAGCCGGGCGACTATCTGGAGCTGACCGGGGGCGCTCACAAAAAACTGAAGGATTATCTGATTGACTGTAAGATTCCAAGGGAGGAAAGGGATCGGTGCATCCTGCTGGCAGACGGCAGACATATTCTCTGGGTAGTGGGTATGCGTATCAGCGAGGGATACAAGGTTACAGAACAGACAAGACGGATTCTGAAAGTACAGAAGCTTGGGGATGGAGGAACAAAGGATGGAAAAACATCATATTGAGGTTATGCTTACCGAAGAAGTTGTGAATGCAAGAATCAAGGAACTTGGAGAACAGATCAGCCGTGACTATGCGGGAAAAAGTATTCATCTGATCTGTATTTTAAAGGGCAGTGTATATTTTACCTGTGAACTGGCAAAAAGAATTACTATACCGGTCACTATGGATTTCATGCAGTGCTCCAGTTATGGTGCGGAAACCAAATCCAGCGGTATTGTTAAGCTTGCAAAGGATTTGGATGAGCCGATTATGGACCGGGAGGTCCTTATTATTGAAGATATCATTGACTCCGGGCGGACACTGAGTCACCTGAAAGATCTGCTTGGACAGAGAAAGCCGGCAAGCCTCAGGCTGTGCACGCTTCTGGATAAGCCGGACAGACGGGTTGCGGAAGTAAATGTGGAATATGTAGGATTCCAGATAGAAGATAAATTTGTAGTTGGATACGGGCTGGATTATGATCAGAAGTATCGGAATCTGCCGTATATCGGTGTGGTGGAATTTGATTCATAAGAAGAGAGCGCGAAAGCCTGAGGCGGCGCTTCTGCTGAATTAAGATATTGAACAACAGGAGGATAAGATATTTTGAACAAACAATGGAAGGGAATCGGCACCTATGTGGTGTTTCTTGTCCTGATCTGCCTTTTGCTGGTGTTTTTTGAAGAGAGACTTCAGGACAGGCCTGATTATACGTATCAGCAGTTTGAAAAGATGCTGGAGGATGGTTCCATCTCCAGTGCGGAGATACGTCCGAACCGGGAGACGCCGACAGGATCGGTGGTCTATACTCTGAAAGACGGCGCATCAGGAAATACGTATGTGCTGGATACTGCCAGTGCGGAACAGAAGCTAAAGGAGGCCGGGATTCCGTATAATGTATCGGAGATTGATCAGCCGGGATTTTTTGAAACTTATGGCATGTCCCTGATACTGTGCGGACTGATGCTGTTTTTTATTGTTATGACGATGGGAGGAAGAAGTTCCGGCGGAAGCAATGCAAAAATGCTGGACTTCGGCAAGAGCCGCGCGCAGATGACCGGAAGCGGGGAGACCAGCACCGGGTTCAAGGATGTGGCGGGACTTGACGAAGAAAAGGGAGAGCTGGAGGAGATCGTGCACGATCTGCCCAATCCCGGGCCCAATACCCGGGTTGGGGCGAGGATTCCAAAAGGAGTTCTGCTGGTGGGTCCTCCGGGAACGGGCAAAACATTAATTGCCAAGGCGGTTGCCGGTGAGGCAGGCGTACCGTTTTTCAGTATCTCCGGTTCGGATTTTGTGGAAATGTTTGTGGGTGTCGGAGCGTCCCGTGTACGGGATTTGTTCAGCGATGCGAAGAAAAATTCTCCTTGTATTGTATTTATTGATGAGATTGACGCAGTGGCAAGACGCCGGGGTGCCGGGATGGGCGGAGGACATGATGAGCGCGAACAGACGCTGAACCAGCTTCTTGTGGAGATGGACGGTTTTGGCGTGAATGAAGGCATCATTGTTATGGCGGCCACAAACCGTGTGGATATTTTGGACCCGGCTATCCTGCGTCCGGGACGTTTTGACCGTAAGATCGGAGTCGGAAGGCCGGATGTGAAGGGACGGGAAGAGATACTGAAGGTTCATGCAAAGAATAAGCCGCTGGGCGATGACGTGGATCTGCATCAGATTGCATAGACAACGGCGGGATTTACCGG
>VSNE01000119.1 GCA_009774155.1 Lachnospiraceae bacterium | reverse complement strand
CTCCATTATATTTAATAAAAAAAGTAAAACCAAGTTCTGCCGAGTCTAATTGTAACAACTCAATTTGTTTTTTTCAAGTCATTTTTAAAAATATATCCATCGTCTGACATTTTTTTCACATATTGAGCAGAATCTTTGCACACATATACTGTTTGTGGTATGATAATCCTAATTAGAAAAGGAGTAAAAGCATGTCAAAAACAGAGTATGGAAAAGCACGTAAAAAAGCGCAGAAAGTCTACCGCAGCCAACTGCTTCGGGGAACCTATCCCTACCTGCAGGCGCTGGATGATATTGTCTCTTTTGCAGAAATTGTATCCGAGACAGAGTTAGGTCTTATTGAGATTCCTCTGGACGCTGTAGTCGGCACTAAGACGGCCGGGAGAAAGCAGGCATTTGCAAGTAACTTCATGCCTCTTCTGGACGATAACACAGAATTTGCCCACAAATGGATCAGTCTGTATCAGGCGCATATCAGCGAAGGCATCCGCGATCCTGTCATTGCAGTGGAGTTTATGAACCGTTTTTATGTGGTGGAGGGCAATAAAAGAGTCAGTGTTCTGAAATATGTGGATGCCGTCAGCATTCAGGCGTATGTTACCCGGCTGCTGCCCCAGAAAAGCGATTCCAAGGAGAATCGGATTTACTATGAATTTCTGGATTTTTACAAATTATCAGAGGTAAACTACCTTAATTTCAGTCAGGAAGGCTGTTACCTTAAAATTCTGGATCTGATCGGCAAAAAACCGGAGGAAGTTTGGACGGAAGATGAAAAGATAAATTTCCGCTCCGCATATATCCATTTTCTTGATATATTTAACGAAAAAGGAGGAGGTAAGCTTCCAATCACGCCGGGCGACGCATTTTTGACTTATCTGGAAATATACGGATATAAAGATATTCTGGAAAAATCTTATAAAGAGCTTCGGGAGGAAATACCTGCCATATGGAAGGACTTTGAAATCTATCCCGCCAAACGAAGCGTAGAACTGGTTATGGCGCCTCAGGAGAAATCCGAGGAGAAAACATTGATGACCCGGCTTCTTCCGCCATCCTCTCCGGTTAAAATTGCTTTTGTCCACGACCGCTCTCCGGAAGCTTCCAGTTGGACCTATGGGCATGAGCTGGGCAGGCACTATCTGGATAATGCCTTTGCCGGGCGTATCATTACCTCTTCCTATATTACAAACGGAAATCCGGAGGAAGGCAGCGAGGATATCCGCAAAGCCATTGAGGAGGGCAATACTATCATCTTTACCACCAGCCCGAAGCTTCTGAATGCAAGTGTAAAAGCGGCCCTTAAATATCCGGCCACACGGATTCTGAACTGCTCTTTGAACTCTTGCTTTGGACATCTGCGCACTTATTACGGAAGAATGTACGAGGCTAAGTTTCTGACAGGTATTCTGGCAGGTATTCTGAGTCCCGGATCAACGATTGGTTATGTGGCTGATTATCCGATCTACGGCTCTACTGCCAGCATCAACGCGTTTGCCCTGGGTGTGCGCATGGTGAATCCCGGCGCAAAAATCTGCCTGGAATGGACTTGTATAAAGGATAACCATATTTATGAAGATTTTGACGCGCGGCATATCTCCTATGTATCCGGCCAGGATCTGCTGACGCCATACAGGGAATCCAGACAATTCGGGCTTTTTGACGTACGGAATGGAAATATTAAAAATGTGGCCATGCCGGTCTGGCATTGGGGAAAATTCTATGAGCGTATTGTCAGAAGCATTCTGAACGGAGCATGGAAAAAGGGGATTGATCAGAGCAGGGATAAATCCATTAATTATTTCTGGGGACTCTCTTCCGGAATGATTGATCTTATCTGTTCCAATCATGTGCCTTTTGGCACACAGCAGCTTGCAGAGCTTATCAAACGGGAAATAAGCTCCGGTCAGTTTCATCCCTTCTCCGGCGAGATTCATTCTCAGGACGGAGTGCTGCGCAATCCGAAGGACACTGTCATGCCGGAGCAGCAAATCGGATCTATGGACTGGCTTCTGGATAATGTGGAGGGTATTTTCCCGCCGTATGATGTTATGACCGATGAAGCCAAACGGATTGTAAAGCTTCAGGGCGTCGGAAAATATCAGGAGCAGAAAGAACTATAATGAAGATACTGGTACTTGCGGATACGGAATCTTTGTACCTGTGGGATTATTTTGAAAAAAGCAAGCTGGAGGGAATCGATCTGATTCTCTCCTGCGGAGATCTGCACCCTCACTACCTGTCCTTTCTGGCAACCTTTTTCCAGGGACCGGTGCTGTATGTACATGGAAACCATGATGACTGTTATGAAAAGACGCCTCCGGAAGGATGCATCTGCATTGACGGAAGGCTGTACGAATATGAAGGAGTGCGCATTCTGGGGCTGGGCGGCTCCATGCGTTATAAGCAGGGGCTTCACCAGTACACCCAGAGGGAAATGAACTGGCGGATACGAAAGCTCTTCTTCCGTATCCGGCGTAAAAAAGGATTTGATATCCTGCTGGCCCACTCTCCCGCCTATCATATTAATGACGGGGAGGATCTCCCTCATACCGGCTTTAAAGGATTCCGGTATCTGATGGAAAAATATGCCCCCCGTTATTTCATTCACGGCCATATGCATCTGTCTTACGGACGCGGCATCAAAAGGCAGGATGTCTATCAGAGCACTACGATTGTCAATGCCTATGAACGGTATATCATCGAGCTGTAATGATAAATTGTAAGCCAGTGCTGCCTCATCCCCGATCCGCATAAAAAACGAACCGGGGATGAGGCAGCAAATGCTTTACTCTTCTGTTTCCAGATAATATTGTACGGCCTCATACTGTCCCAGACTAAACGGAACAGGAAGTCCCGCGCTCATAAGAAGCTGTCCGGAAAAGCTTCTGTCCATACCCTCTATTTTGTAAAATTTATTCGGATCTAATCCCTTCAGCTTCACATACTTCTGGGGGGCATTTGCCTCCTTATCCGTCAGAACCACACAAAGCAGCGCATATTTTCTGTCCGGGGATACATGCTCCCATGCGGTCAGATACAGATCCTCATACGGATTGGTCAAACGATAATAATCTCCCTGTGCAATCAAAGGATAATATTTTTTATAACGGATCGTCTGTTCTCTGCATTCTGCCTTCTCGTCCGCGGTAAGCTTCGTGGCGTCCAGCTCATAGCCAAAGATGCCATCCATGGCTACCACTCCTCTGGTATGCAGCGGAACCGTCCTGCCCGTCTGATGGTTCGGACAGACTGATACATGGGACTCCATAGTCTGGATCGGATACGCAAAGGAGGTGCCGTACTGAATCTTCAGTCTGGCTGCCGCATCCGTATTATCACTGCACCAGATCTGCGGATGATAATAAAGCATACCCGGATCATAGCGTCCGCCGCCGCCGCTGCAGCCCACAAACAATACGTCAGGATGTGTCAGCACAATATGGTCAAGCACATAATACAGGCCAAGCATATACCGATGATAAATCTCTCCCTGTTTATCCGCTTCCTCAATGGAGGACCATGCGTCGGTGATATTCCTGTTCATATCCCATTTAATATAGGACACCTTCACTGTATCCAGTATATGATTCATAAAGCCGATGATATAGTCGCAGACATCTTTTCTGGAAAGATCCAGCACAAGCTGATAACGTCCTCTTGATACCGGACGGTGAGGCATCTGAAGGCACCAGTCCGGATGCTCGCGGTACAGGTTGCTGTTCTCCGAGATCATCTCCGGCTCTACCCACAGGCCAAACTGAAGTCCCATCCCGCAAATCCGATCCGCCAGACCATCCAGCCCGTGGCTGAGCTTATCCGTATTGACCTCCCAGTCTCCCAGGCCTGAACTGTCGTCGTCTCTTTTTCCAAACCATCCGTCATCCAGAACGAACAGCTCTGCTCCCATATCCAATGCAGCTCTTGCAATATTCAGAAGCTTTTCCTCATCAAAGGTAAAATAAGCCGCCTCCCAGCTGTTAATTACAATCTGCCTGGGAAGCTTCGCATACGGGCTTCTGCACAGATTGTTCCGGTAAATATGGTGATACAGATGGGACAGATGGGTAAGTCCTCTGCCGGAATATGCCATCACAACCTCCGGCGCCTGGAAGCTCTCTCCTGCCTTTAACTGCCAGGAAAAATATTTGGTATGGAGGCCCATGGTCAGCCTTGTCTGATCATACTGATCCTTTTCCACCTCGCATAGAAAATTGCCGCTGTAAACGAGAGAAAATCCATAGCAGTGTCCGAAATCCTCGGTTGTATCCTTGCTGCACAGAATCATAAAAGGGTTGTGCTGATGGCTGGATGCTCCTCTGCAGCTTCCTATGGACTGAACTCCATAGGAGAGGGGAACTCTGTGGAGTTCCCTCTCCATAGTATGTCTTCCGTCAAAATGAATCAGATCGTAATCCGAGTCCATAAAATCCATGGTCACGGACATAACCCGGTTCAGATAGACCGTATCGCTGCCCCGGTTCACAACCCGGACAGTGCGGGTGATAATATCCTTTTCTTCAAACACACTATAATACAAAATCACATTCAGATTGGTCGCCGTATCCTCCAGCCGAATCTCCAGTGTATCTACAGTATCTTCCTCTGTAGTCCACAAAGAAGGCATGCCCTTTAATTCATATTTTCCGGAATTAATACGGTAGTCTGCCACTTTTCCTGAAAAGGCAAAGCTTCCGTCGCCGTTTTTCACCTCAATGCTGCAGATTCGGTAATCACAGATTCCATCGCTGGAAAATTCCTGAGGAAGCACATCCAGGGAAAATGTACGGTCATTCCCTACTTCATTGGGGTTGGGAGAAAAGCCTCTGTCCTGAAGCTGTATCAGATAGTCCAGATTCTCATCCTCCAGCCGCTCTCCATAATACATATGAAGCAGATAACCGTATTCATTCCTCCTCATAATATAAGAACTGCTCTTTGTTCGCAGGGAAAAGGTCTGTGACTCTTCCGAAAATCTGATAGACATAGACTTAAGCCTCCATATAATGTATTCTTATTTATTTTACCGCGCCGTTTACGACACCGTTTAAAATCTGCTTCTGACAGACAATGTAGAAGATCAAAATCGGCAGCAATGCCAGCAGATAGGATGCAAATGCCAGATTGTAATTCGTACCGAACTGGGTCTGGAATGCCAGCTGTGCCAGCGGCAGGGTAGTCAGTCCGCTTCCGGACATAATAACAAGGGGCGTCATTACGTCATTCCATACGCTCAGCGCGGTAATAACCGCCACTGTCGCATGCATCGGCTTCATAATCGGAAAGATAATGCTCCAATAGGTTTTCCAGGTGCTTGCTCCGTCCACACGCGCAGCCTCTTCCAAAGCAATCGGAATATTCGTCAGATATCCGGAATACAGCATCAGATTCATCGGCATATAGAATACCACATAGCAGATGATAACGCCGACAATATTTGCGATTCCCATCTGTGCGGTCTGTTTCACCAGAGGCATCATCAGAATTGCGAACGGCACGAACATACCGCTTACAATATACAGATACACCAGGTTATACCATTTATTTTTTGCCTTGTTTCTTCCCACCGCATAACCGATCATGGAATGCAGCACAAGGGATAATACAACGGTAATACCTGTGATCATAACGCTGTTGAACAGGGAGCGCCAGAAATCCGTTACACGCATTGCCTCTGCAAAGTTTGCCAGACTCCAGCTCTTCGGCAGGGAAAGAATCCCTGAAATACTGTTGGTCATCTCAGACGGCTGCTTAAACGCAATCACAATCGTCATATACAGCGGAAACACGACGGTAATCAATCCGGCAATCAACAGAATCGTAATAGGCCAATTCACTTTCTCTTTTATTTTTTCGTTCATTATAACTGTTCCTCCTTTTTACCGGTAAATGTAAGCTGAGCCACAGAGAACGCTACAATAATGACAAAGAACAGAACTGCGTTCGCACTCTGGAAGCCAAACTGTCCGCCCGACATACCATTGTTGTAGATCAGGAAGGAAATGGATTCTGTACTCTGAGCCGGCCCTCCCTTTGTCAATGCCATAATCTGATCAAATACCATTAAAAAGTTTTTCACTGACAATACCATGTTGATGCTGAAAAACGGAATAATCAGCGGGAATGTCAGGTGTTTGAACTGTGCCCATCCGGTTGCGCCGTCGATGGAGCCTGCCTCATATACATCCTCCGGCACTGTCTGGAGACCGGAAATATAGATGATGGTATTCATGGCAATCGCCTGCCATGCGCATACAATTACAATCGCCACCCATGCCCATGTGGTGCTGGCAAGAATACTGGATGTATGAAAAAGCGCCGGAACAATATAGGTAAAGAAATAGTTAAAAATATAGCCCACAACCAGAGCGCCCAGAATATTCGGAACGAAGTACAGGCCTCTGAGCGTACTCTTGAATTTAATCTTGCTGTTCAGTCCCAGAGCAAGGACGAGACTGATTACATTCGTAACAATGGTGGCTGCAATTGCCATTTTAATAGTAAACAAATAGGATTTGCCCACGCGCGCATCCTGGAACAGGTCAATATAATTTCTGAGTCCTACATAATTATAAGAGCCATAGCCTCTGAAGTTTGTAAAGCTGTAGATGACGCCCTTGATAAGCGGCAGCGTGTTAAAAGCAAAAAACAATATGAGAACAGGGATCGTCATCAATAAAAAGGTTCTCTGTCTGTCATTGGCATTCTTCATTTCTTCCGTCTCCTTTCCCTCTACTGATTTCCATTTTGTTTGTTGTAATCCTCTACCATCTGGATAATATCACGGTTATATCGAACCCAGTCGGTATCGAATTTGGCAAGGAACGCATCCACATCCTGCTCGATTAAGAAGGTTTGAATCTGTGCATCGACCGCCATCTCGGACGGATAATAGTGATCCTGATAATCTGTCATATTTCCGGATGCAATAAACTCTTTCATGCCGTCCAGGTTCGGAGCCAGATTAAAGTTTCCGGTCTTACACGGAACTGCATTCTGATCGTCCAGATATGCCTGCACATTCTCATCCGCAAGCAGGAAATCGATAACTTCATAAGCAGCCTCCTTATTCTCGCATTCGGCAGTTACGCAGAACTGAAGGTCTACGCCGGAATTCAGCGTATTGCCGTCCGGGCTTTCGCTTCCCGGCATTACAAAGGAGTCAATATCCATATCCGGATTTACAGACTTAATCTGAGGAACCGCATAGCTTCCGATAGTGTACATCGCAGACTCTCCATTTGCAAAGGCGGTACATGCGTCGTTATAGCCATAGGCAAACGGGCCGTCCTCCCCATACTGAAGAAGCTGCAGCATCTTCTCTGCGGTTTCCCGATATTCATTTGTAAATGTGGCGTTTCCGGCGTTTACCTGCTGGCATACATCGGAGGGCGACAAATCCACTGCAAGTGCATTCCATGGAGCCAGACAGGTCCACGTATCCTTAAATCCAAAATAGAACGGCAGGATGCCCTCTGACTGGATCGTACCGCAAAGCTGCATCAGCTCATCCCAGGTTGTCGGGATTTCCCAGCCATGCTCTTTAAACATTTCACGGTTATACAGAATGCCGGCTGCATTCGCCACATATGGAACACCGTATGTACCTTCCGTCGGAACAAATTCAAGCCCCTCCAGAATGTCAACATATCCCGGATTAATTTCCGTCAGACCCGGGTAGTCGGATACATCTGCCAGAATGTCCGAATCAATAAAATAAGAATAGTTGATATCTCCGCCGATTCCGATGATATCCGGATAATCCTCGCGGACAAACCTGGTCTTTAAGATCGTCATTGCATCATTGGGTGATTCAATTGTCAGATGAATGTTGTCATGTGTGCTGTTAAACTTCTCTTCCAATTGTTCAAACACATCCACTGCCTCAGGCTTGTAATGAACCAGCTCAATTTCGATCTTCCCGCTGTTCTCTTGACTGCCGCCGCAGCCAGTCAGCAGAACAGAGGCAGGCATCATACATGCCAGGAAAAGGCTAAACATTTTTTCCCTCTTTCTCATCCTTTTTTGCTCCTTTTGCAATCTTTTTTGTTTACTTTTCGTTTTTTTGCACAAAAGCCATATACCGAAATACTGCTTTTGTGCAAAACTTAAAATTTTAAGATAAAAGCTTCCACATTGGCCAATGCAGGAAATGAATTTGGGTATATTTTATATATTATACC
>VSNE01000118.1 GCA_009774155.1 Lachnospiraceae bacterium | reverse complement strand
ATTAGGTACAGATAAGGAAGGCTGATTTTATGATTAGTGCAAATAATGTGACTCTTCGTCTGGGCAAAAAAGCTCTGTTTGAAGATGTCAACATCAAATTTACGGAAGGAAACTGCTATGGTCTGATTGGTGCAAACGGCGCCGGCAAATCCACGTTCCTGAAGATCCTGTCCGGTGAACTGGATTCCACCAGCGGTGAGGTTGCCGTCACTCCGGGGCAGCGCCTTTCCTTCTTAAAGCAGGATCATTTCCAATATGACGAGTACGCCGTTATGGATACTGTCATCATGGGAAACGCCAGGCTGTATGAAATCATGAAAGAAAAGGACGCCATTTACGCAAAAGAGGATTTTACCGATGCGGACGGAATCCGTGCCAGTGAGCTGGAAGGAGAATTTGCGGACATGGACGGCTGGGAGGCAGAATCCAATGCCTCTGCCCTCCTGAACGGACTCGGCATTGAAACCGAATTCCACTATGCTCTGATGAAGGATCTCTCCGGTGCCCAGAAGGTGAAAATCCTGCTTGCGCAGGCGCTGTTCGGCAATCCGGATATTCTGCTCCTTGACGAGCCCACCAACCATCTGGATCTGGACGCTATCGCATGGCTGGAGGAGTTTTTGATTAATTTTGACAACACAGTCATAGTAGTTTCCCATGACCGCTATTTTTTGAATAAAGTATGCACCCATATTGCAGATATCGATTATGGCAAAATTCAGCTCTATGCAGGAAACTATGATTTCTGGTATGAATCCAGCCAGCTTATGATCCGCCAGATGAAGGAAGCCAATAAGAAAAAGGAGGAAAAAATCAAGGAGCTGCAGGAGTTTATTTCCCGCTTCTCTGCCAATGCCTCCAAATCCAGGCAGGCAACCTCCCGTAAGAAGGCGCTGGAAAAAATCCAGTTGGATGAGATTCGTCCCTCCAGCCGTAAATATCCGTATATTGACTTCCGTCCCAACCGCGAAATCGGCAATGAAGTGCTGACCGTGGAGGGCATCTCCAAAACCATCGACGGAGTGAAGGTGCTGGACAATATTTCTTTTATCCTGGGACATGATGACAAAGTGGCTTTTGTCGGAAGCAACGAATTCGCCAAAACAACATTGTTCAAAATTCTCTCAGGGGAAATGGAGCCGGATGAAGGCAGCTACAAATGGGGAGTAACCACCTCCCAGTCTTACTTCCCCAAGGACAATACAAAAGAATTCGATAATGACGATATTATCGTAGACTGGCTGACCCAATATTCTGAGATTAAGGACGTAACCTATGTCCGGGGCTTTCTTGGGCGTATGCTTTTTGCAGGTGAGGACGGTGTGAAGAAGGTGAGGATACTGTCCGGAGGAGAAAAGGTGCGCTGCATGCTCAGCAAGCTGATGATTTCCGGCGCCAACGTGCTGATTCTCGACGAACCCACCGACCACCTGGATATGGAAGCGATCACCGCTCTGAATAATGGTATGATAAAATTCCCGGGAGTGCTTCTGTTCTCCTCCCGCGACCACCAGATTGTCCAGACGACCGCCAACCGGATCATCGAGCTTTTGCCGAACGGCTCTATGATTGATAAGATTACCACATACGACGAGTATCTGGAGAGTGACGAGATGGCGAGAAAACGTACCATTTATACAAGCAATAAAGACGCGGAAGACGACAATTAAAATCTCCTGCTTCTGTAATTGCCGGCAACTGTAAAATAACCTTATTGTTACATTTAGAAAGGGAAGGGGAAGGAAAAATGGCTGTCTTTGGTTTTTTTGAAAAACGGAATAAAACAAAAAATAACAGAGTTGAGCAACGCGGCCTGGCACAAAATCAGCGCAGTCTGATACAAAAACTGACAGGTGAGCTTCGGGAGAATATACGGCAGGATTTCCAGAAAAATCCGGAAAAAGGAAGCGATACGGATATTTTCCGCAATACCGTGGAACAGGCGATCAGAAAACATGTGGAGGGCCAGACGCCGCCTGCATCGGAAGACGGCCAGCCGCCAAAGAACCTGGCCGTGGACGCGCTGCCTTTGTTTCATGTTTCTGCTGACCGCATGAAAGCGTATGTATGTATCCTTCCCCCTCTGAACGAAGGAAACGGAATTGACCAGGCGCAGCTTCTTGAGGATATGCGGTATGAAGGAATCGCCTCCGGAATTGATCAGGAGGCTGTTTCCAGAATCGTTTCCATGCAGAACTATTTACACATTATACAAATCGCCTCCGGAAAATTGCCCAAGGACGGAGAAGACGGCGAACTGGAAGAGATGTTTGAACGCAGACATGAGCAGGCTTTGGAGCTGGATGAAAACGAATCGCTTGCGGAACTGAATTTCCGAAAGCAGAATTCGGTCCAGTTTATTCAAAAAGGAGACGTGATATGCCGTATTAAGCCCCCTGTAATGCCTGAGGACGGAATGGATATCTCCGGCCGCGCCCTTCACGGCAAGGGAGGAGAGCCTATTCATATACCCCAGGGAAAAAATACAACGCTTTCTGAGGACGGCACCATCCTGTCTGCGGCAATTAACGGAACTGTGATTATGGACGGAGATGATTTCACTGTCCAGGACCAGAAAGTAATTTCCGAAAATGTAAACGCTCAAATGGGAGATATCGAATATAACGGAGATATCTTTATTCTTGGAAATATTGAGGACGGAGTTACTGTAAAAGCAACCGGAAATATTATTATTTTAGGAGAAATCCGAAAGGGCAGAATCATATCCGACGGCACCATCCGGGTACAGGGGGATATCAAAGGCTCCGGCGAGACACAGCTAAAGGCAGCCCGTCAGATCCAGTGTACGATACTGGAAGATGCAGAGGCTGTCGCAAAGGGAAATATCTATGCAGAAGTCATTGCAAACAGCGAGGTTATCAGCGAGGAGGGGTCTGTCTATGCCCTGATGGGCCGGGGATTAATTTTCGGAGGAGACGTTAAGGCGCACAAATCTATCTGTGCAAAAAAGATCGGAAATATATCCGGCTGCACAAATAAGCTTACTATGAACTACGATCCGGAACTGGATTATAAGATCACGGAAAAAAAGAGAGATTTGGAAAATATTCAGAAATCCAAAGAAAAGCTGGAAAAGGACATCTCCGACGTAAGCATGAGCCGCCAGATGAGCAAGCTTATGACGCAGCGGAAGTTGTGTGACGAAATAGAAAGCGACACCTTAAAGGAACTGAAGGAGCTGGAAAATAGGATTTATTCCGACCAGTCCAACTGCATTTCCTGTGAGAAGATACATCCGGTTACACAAATACGTATCGGAGTACAGGAGCTGACTATCGAAAAGGAAGAGGAAAGCTGTAATATCCATATGTCCTCAGGAAAGGTTTTGCTGAAATAGCAGAAAGCGCCCCGCGGCAGACAAAACAACTGCCGGCGGGGCTTTTATAAAGCATATTCTGTATTAAATATGTCTGCCTACTCCCATTCACTCTGTTTGGGCCTGTAGACTGCAACTGTCACCGTGCCGTCCTCATTCAATGTAAAGGTCTCAATATTCATTCCCTTCAGTCCATCCTCGCTGTAGCTAAAGCCATTGATTACACACGTACCCGGTTTTCTGTCCGGGAAAGACACATCCAGATCTCCAATTCCTTCGCTTCCGGCTCCGTTATCCAGCTCCCAGGAATAAGCAAACGCTCCGTCTGCGTCCGGCCTGCAGATCTGTACGGTGTTTTCAATCCGCTCTGCATACTCGTCCAGATTATCTGTCGTCAGCTTTTTTATATACTCCTCCGCCAGGATGTCCACCTCTGTTTTTTCCATCGGTTCCTCATCCTCTGCCGGATTGTCCACCTCTTCCAAAAAGGCTTTGGCTGCCTCCGGATCTGCCTTGGATTTGTCAAGAGGAAGAATAAAAAGCGCATTTACTCCGTCATAGGATGTATTTCTTGTAATTTCTCCGGTGCTTTCGTCATAATTGTACGCATCACTGTCATAGAAGCTTCCGGAACTGACCCCTATATAGATCCCCTTATCCGCAAATATTTCAATGTTTTCCATATCCAGCAAACGGTACTGGATACCGTCCTGGACAAATTCACTGTAGCCGCCTCCCATATTCATAAGACTGTAGCGCTTCGGGTCCAGTCCTTTGATATAAGGAGATACGTAGAGCGGATTATCCCCGTAAGCATCCTCCCCGGTGGAAGGCATAGGAACTCCATCCTCCCTCTCCATAGCCACAACCGCATAAAAACGATCCTCCTCCACATTTCCTTTGCCGTCTGCCGGCATATACTCACTGATATTTTTCCCCGACACTGCCCCCAGAAGCGTCACCCGGTAACCGCCGTATTCCTGTGTTTCATCAACCGACACTGCATCCTCTCCCTGAAACGCCTCTACCAGCTTCCTGTCATTCAGCTCCTCTGCCACCTGCGCGGGACTTAAATATTTCCATGCCGCAAATACTGCCGTGGAACCAATTGCCAATGTAAGGGATGCAGCCAGTATTGCTGCAGGGACTCTTCCGTATCTTTTTTTCGCCATATCTGCCATCTCCTCTGCCTGATATAATATTTTTTGATTGAGCCGCTGGTCCGGCTCCTCTTTCGGAAAAAGGGCATGCCTTAAAAGCTCATCCATCTTACTTTTCATTTAGAACAACCTCCAGTTTTTTTTCCAATGCTTTCTTCGCCTTATAGAGCCTGCTTTTCACCGTGCCCGCGGGAATCTTAAGAATCCCGGATATCTCGGATATCTTCAGTTCCTCCATATAGAATAAAAGAACCGGCATCCGGTATTTTTCCGGAAGATCGTCCACTGCCTTTTGCACCAGCCCCCTTTCTTCCCGGGAGATCATCTGCTCCTCCACGGACGCTTCCCCGGACGGCGGTTCCCATGCCGTATCCGTATCGTCCATCCGGAGCTCAGGTCCGGCAATACGCTGTCTCCAGGCAAATTTCCGTCTTCTGTTTCTCCAGAGATTGACAGAGACAGACAGAAGGTATCCTTTCGGATTGCTCTTAAAATCCAGCCTCTCTCGGATTTCCACAATCTTTAAGAACGTATCCTGATACAAATCGTCCGCCTCCTGCCGACTCTTTGTAAGCTGCAGGCAGAAGGAATAGATATCCCTTCCGTAAGCCTGTATACATGCTTCCAGCTCTTCCTGGTTCATATATATCACCTCCACCTTATTCCAGATATCTGTCTAAAAGGCTCTGCCCTTCACTCTTATATGGTAATAAACCGAAAGAAGGTTCCCTGCAGCGCAAAACAGAGCAGACACCTCCGGCGCCTGCCCTGTATCCATTCAGTCCTATCCCATAAACTGATTCTTGTAACGTTTCACTTCAGCAATTGCTTCCTGCATAATCCGGTCGCCCTTTGCCATCCCGTAATCACGGGTATCCACTGCCAGCACCGGAATCCGTCCGGGCACCCGCTCTCTGATATTTGCCATGGCACAGCGCACCTGAGGCCCCACAAGAACAATATCCGCGTCCTCTTTATCGTCGTCCAGCCCTGCCATGGATGAGATAATAATCTCCGCCTCTACCAGATTGGCATGTGCCCAGGACAGCATCCGATCCTTTAATATGCTGGCCGAGCTTCCGGAATAACACACCAGAACAATCCTCATTTTCTCTCATCCCTCATGCATTACTCTTATCTTATATCTTATTCCGGATCATGATATCCATTCGGATTCTGGGACTGCCATTTCCAGGAATCCGCACACATCTCCTCGATGCCGTACTCTGCCTCCCATCCAAGCTCTGCCTTTGCCTTTTCCGGATTGCAGTAGCAGGTGGCAATGTCACCCGCACGGCGCGGCTTGATGACATACGGAAGTTCTTTTCCGCACGCCTTGCCGAAGGCTTTTATAACCTCAAGCACACTGTAGCCATGTCCGGTGCCAAGGTTGTAGATACGGACTCCTTTGTCCTCCTTAAACTTTTCCAGCGCTTTTACATGGCCCTTGGCCAGATCCACCACATGGATATAGTCACGAACCCCGGTTCCGTCAGGAGTATCATAGTCATTGCCGAATACGCCGACGCATTCCAGCTTGCCTATGGCAACCTGCGCCACATACGGAAGCAGGTTGTTCGGAATGCCCTTCGGGTCCTCTCCGATCATACCGGACTTATGAGCGCCGATTGGATTAAAGTAACGGAGCAAAATCACATTCCACTCCGGATCAGACTTCTGAATATCCATCAGAACCTGCTCCAGCATCGTCTTGGTCTGCCCATACGGATTGGTCGGCGTCTGCTTCGGGCAGCTCTCCGTAATCGGAATCTCCAGCGGATCGCCGTACACGGTTGCCGAGGAACTGAAAATAATATTTTTAACGCCGTTCTTCCTCATAGTATCACACAGAAGCAGCGTACCGGTCATATTGTTATGATAATATTCAATGGGCTTTGCTACAGACTCTCCCACCGCCTTATAGCCTGCAAAATGGATCACCGCATCCGGCTTTTCCGCCGCAAAAATCTTATCGATTGCCGGCTGATCCATAAGATCAGCCTCATAAAACTTCAGGCTTTTTCCCGTAATCTGCTGTACGCGGTCCAGCGCCCTTTCGCTTGCATTATACAGGTTATCAACAACAACAACCTCATAGCCTTCATTCAGCAGTTCCACACACGTATGACTTCCAATATACCCGGCTCCGCCGGTCACCAAAATTTTCATAGTCCTTAGTCCTCTCTGAAATTAATTTATTCAAGTTCCTTACCAGTGTAGCACATTTTCCTAATAATAGCAAACAACCGGCATATTTGTCTCTACAAAATTATAGATTTTCTCTGCGTTTCCAAAAGGAAGGTTAATACAGCCATGAGAGCCATTGGTTTTATAGATATCTCCCCCGAAGCTTCCCCTCCATGTGGCGTCATGCATACCGATATTGTGGTTAAAGGGCATCCAGTAATTTACCGGCGTCTCATAATTTTCGCCCCTCAGCACAGCATTCCGGGTCTTATAGGTAAGGCCGAACACCCCTGAGGGCGTGCCCCATCCCCGGGCGGCATTTCCGGATACAAACTTGCTTTCCAGAATCACCTCTTTATCTTTCCCCAGATTCCGACGCTGAGCGCCCAGATCAATCTCCACATTAGTGTCTCCTATATCCAATGTTCCTTCCACATAGCCTTTTTTCTTCCACTGAGGCTCCCGGCTGCAGCTTTTTCCTTCCTCCAGCATGGCAAGCATCGCCTGATACTCCTCCTCCACGTCCATCTTCCAGCCGTAGGCTCCGCTCCTTAAATGCTTCTGTACCCCCCGGACAGTCATAAATTCCCTCTCTTTTCCATAAGTGTCATACGTATCTGCCAGCTCCTGCACGTAGCTCAGAACCTTTTCTTTATCAACATATACCCGGCCGTCTTTCTCCTTAAGCCACTCATGAATCTGATCTCCGTCCACCACCAGCTCCACACCGTGCATATTGTAGGTGAATGCAAGCTTTGTATAGTTATTGCGCTGCTCTGCCTTCTGAATCAGCATCTCGTCCTCTGCACGCAGAAGCGGGCGATCATAATATTGCGGGCCTGTCAATTCCAGCTCGGACTCCCGACGTATAAGAGCCTCCCGGATCGCCGCAAGCGCTTCCTCTTTATGTATCCGGTTCCCCTCCACCTCCGGGACAATAAAGTATCCCTTATCCAGCGGGGAGTAGCTGGACAGATATGCGTTCTGCGGCTTCTGTATATTTTCCGGCAGAAAAACAGACATCCTTCCTGCCGCCTCTGAAAACTTTTCCTCATTCACCTGTACACTGTGCGTTAATTCATAGGAGTGCCCTTCAAAAAAGCTCAAGGGCCACAGATAATAATTCTGACGGCCCAGAATTTCCGAAAGCTCTTTTCCAGGTTCAAATATCAGACCCGATTCGTCTCCCTTCAGTACGTCTGTAAGATGATTCCTGCCGTGCACCGTCAGAGTATAGCCATCCTGTCTCCTTTGCAGATCTTCCTCCGTCTCCGGTTCTGCCATACAGCCGTAAAGTCTGCCTTCTATAGTCGTTCCATAGTAGTAATGGCTCTGAAAATAATAACATCCGGCCCCATAGCAGCCCAGCAGAAGCGCCGACAGCAGGCCAACGGAAATCTTCAATACTTTCTTCATTTTCAAATCCCTCCGCATCAACAATATTATAACAAAATTCGACAAAAAATAAAGAAAAAACACAGGAAGGCTCCTTGTATTTTCATAAAGATAGACTTATAATGC
>VSNE01000117.1 GCA_009774155.1 Lachnospiraceae bacterium | reverse complement strand
AGACAAGCCCCAGTTCAGACTTTCTTATTTGAATCATTTTTTTATAATAGCTCAAAACAGAACGGCTGTCATCTGCCTGGGACGCTGCATTGATTTCCGGATAATTTCTGTTGACCTCTATCCACGGAGTTCCTGAAGTAAAACCTGCATTTGCGCTTCCATCCCACTGCATAGGCGTCCGCGCATTATCCCGGCTTCTGAGTTTTAAACATTCCAGCATCTCTTCTTCCGATATAAGCCCTGCCTCCGTAAGCTCACGATAGCACTGAATACTCTCAATATCCCGGTAGGAGGACAGGCTGTCAAAATAGATATTCGTCATTCCAAGCTCCTCCCCCTGATAAATATAAGGAGTCCCCTGAAGGCTTAAAAGACAGGTGGCCAGCATCTTCGCCGAGACCTGGCGGTACTCCGGACTGTCATTGCCAAACCTGGAAACAGATCTTGGTTGATCGTGGTTTCCCCAGTAAACGCTGTTCCACGCCTTCCCCTGAAGCCTGGTCTGCCATTTGGAAATAATCTCCTTCAGCTCCATAAAGTCAAAACGCTCTGTCGTCCACTTTCCAAGCTTTCCGTCCCCGATTCCGGTATGCTCAAACTGGAATACCATATTTAATTCATGAGAATCATTACCGGCATATTTCCCGGCCTCCTCTATCGTAACTCCTGCGGTCTCCCCTACCGTCATAATATCATATCTGGAAAGAACCTTCCGGTTCATTTCCTGTAAAAATTCGTGGACCCTCGGGCCATTCACAACATAGGGCGAGCTGTCCCCATACAGGCCCCCTGACACGATCCCATCCGGAAAGCTCTGATCTTTGGAAATCATGCTGATAACATCCATACGGAAGCCGTCAACTCCTTTTTCGCACCACCATGTCATCATATCAAAAACCGCTTCTCTTACCTTTGGATTTTCCCAGTTCAGATCCGGCTGTTTCCTGGAAAAATTGTGAAGGTAATACATGGACGTTTCCTCACTGTATTCCCATGCAGGCCCTCCGAAGCATGCCCCCCAGTTATTAGGCTCCTGCCCGTTTTTGCCGGGCCTCCAGATATAAAAATCCCTGTATGGATTATCCTTGGATTTCCGGCTTTCCACAAACCAGGGATGCTCGTCGGAGGTATGGTTCACAACCAGATCCATTAATATTTTCATTCCTCTGGCATGAGCCTCCTTCAATAAAAGCTCATACTCGGTCATTGTGCCGAATTCACCGAGAATCTTATAATAATCTGAAATATCATACCCGTTGTCATCTCCCGGAGATTCCAGCACGGGCGATATCCAGAGAACATCTGCTCCCAAATCCTTTAAGTAGTCAAGCCTTTCAATAATGCCGCGGATATCGCCGACGCCGTCCCCGTTGCTGTCCATAAAGCTTCTTGGATAAATCTGATATACAATGCTTTCCTTCCACCATGCTCTGTCCATATAAAGTAACCCTCCTGTTATAAAATCTTTTTCATTCCAAAGCAAGCATAGCACATACAGGAGGGATATTTCAAAACGTTTCTTATGAAACTATAAAAACAAACAAAATTTGAAGCCTGTATTTGTCTATCATGTACATTTCACAGACTCCCGGCAGACCAGCCGGACCGGGTTTTTATGATCCAGCTTTTCTATTGGCAGGCGGCGGATCAGTTTCAGCAGAAGGGAGACGCTTAGCTGCGCCTTCTCTTTTACATCCTGATGCACGGTTGTCAGGCGCGGCCTTGATATCCGGGCATACAGGCTGTCGTCAAACCCGGCGACTGATATCTGTTCCGGTACGCCGATCCCCCGATCAAGCAGGAAATTCATTGCCTCTACAGCGGTTGCGTCGGAAGAAAATGCCAGCGCGCCTGCCTTAAGAAAATCCGGAAGCATTTTTTCATAGTATCTTAATCTTTTCTCCGTGTTTCCGGGTATTACAAAATACCGCGCTTTGCTGCAGAACCCTCCTCTGCTTTCCATTCCCTTCTTAAATCCCAGCCACCGGAAATAATCACTGTCAACCGTTGTCTCTGCCAGAAAAAGAGCTCCTGAATGTCCGCACTCCAGCAAATATTTTCCGATCTGCCGGCCTCCTGAATAATCATCAATTCCTACATTTACGAAATCATAGTCTCCCTGAGGGTAGGTATCCACCAAAACCATATGCTTATTCAGTATTCTGCGTAAATCGTAATATTTCCTGTCTGTAAAGCCCAGGATAATCAGCCCGTCAACATTCCACCTGGAAGCTATCTGCGCCGTTTTGCCAAGATCCGCGCCGTTTATCAGCATAATATAATAGCCGTTTCTCTCCGCCTCCTCTTCAATACCTGCCAGAAACTCTCCTACAAAGGAATCCTGCAGTACATGTATTCCATGTACTGCCTCAAATCCCATTACCAGACCTATTATTTTGGATGCCCTTCCGGCAAAGATTCCGGGCGTCTTATCCGGCACATACCCTTCTTCATTCAAAATCTCCGAGATTTTTTGTATCGTTTCCTGTGACACCTTTTTTGTATTTCCGTGCAGCACATTCGATACTGTGGTACGGCTCACTCCCA
This sequence comes from Lachnospiraceae bacterium, assembly GCA_009774155.1. GTDB lineage: Bacteria > Bacillota > Clostridia > Lachnospirales > Lachnospiraceae > Hominiventricola. The sequence goes on along the minus strand of VSNE01000117.1, from coordinate 5,659 downwards.
CTCTGTCCGCTATATCCTGAATTCGTATCATCTCTGCTTTTTCCTTTAAGTTTGCCTTATTGTATAATAGATCGGCAGTATGATACAAGTATTACTTCGCCTGAATTTCCTCAAAATGTAATTTTTGAGGGTCAAAAGGCTTCCGGCAGAAAGCGCGGGGAAAAATACGGCAGCTCAAGGCTTTACAGGAACCCCATTCTTTCAAATTCATAATAGATACCTTCATCCCAAACATTCCTGCAGACAACATCCGCCATATGCTTTAATTCCTCACATGCATTTCCCATGGCAACGCTTATGCCTGCGCATTTCATCATTTCATAGTCATTCATGCTGTCTCCAAAGGCAACAGTATCCTCCATTCTCATTCCGTAATACCGGCATACCTGTTCCATCCCGCTGCCTTTGTCAACCCCTTTTCGGATAATCTCCCCGTTAAAGCAGGAGGTGCTTCTGCCATAGGGATGCACCACGTACTCGAACCGGTCTCCCAGATATTTTTTTGTCTCCTCAACCGCTTCCAGACCTGTGCTCGTAAAGCATATTTTATATGCTCCGTTCCCCGGATAGCTTTCATATGGCAGAATCGGAATCCCCGCTTCAATCTCTCTTTGCATACGGATCAGCTCCGAATTTGATCTGTCAGGCTTTGCTGTCCTTAAAAGGCTTTCCATCTGCGGGTCAGTGAAAATTCCTTCCGGACTTTCTATCCTGCAATAAATACCATGCGCATGAAATACGGAAAGACATTCCTGTATAATTTCTTCCGCAAGAAGACTGTCAAAAAGCACCTTATCTCCTACCTCCACATGCCCTCCGGCGCTGGCTATCACTCCGTCAAATCCCACATCCATAATATCTTTTCCGATAATCGCCATATTCCTCCCGGTGCATAGAAATACCAGGTGCCCGTTTGTCCTTGCTCTGCGGACGGCCTTTGTTGCAAGCGCCGACGGCGCTCTCATATCAGATACCAGCGTCCCATCGATATCCAAAAAAATCAATTTCCTGTTCATGCTCCTTCTCCGGCCTCTTTTTTATTTATGCTTTATGTACAACCGCTGCTCTCACCGCTGTGGTCAGCCTGCAGGGCTGTGATTTTTCAAGTGTTTTCTCTTCCGGAAGATCCGTAAATATCATCGGAATCACCGTGTCATAGCCGGCCTTTTCTATCTGCTCTTTATCAAACTCCACCAGAAGCTGTCCTTTTTTTACCGCATCCCCGTCTTTTACATGAGCGGTAAAATATTTTCCCTGCAGGTTCACAGTATCTACTCCAATATGTATCAAAAGCTCTGTTCCGCAGCTGCTCGCAAAGCAGACGGCATGCTTTGTATCAAATACGCTGGTGACGACGCCGTCTGCCGGCGCATATACCTTTCCTTCCGAGGGAATTACCGCAACGCCGTCTCCTAACACCTTATTGGCAAAGGTATCATCCTTTACGTCCTCCATCGCAATCAGTTCTCCGTCCGCATATCCGTAAAACACTTCCTCCGCCGGCGCCTCTTCTGCCTTCAGAGACATATCCGGAGCGCCCTGCGCCGCTGCTTCTTTTTTTGTTTCCTCTGCCCGGGCCTCCCCCTGGCTTTTATCCATAAACCTGCCCAGCGCCAGCGTCATAATAAATCCGCCTGCAATGGCAACTCCATGTGCGATAATATAATTCACATATCCGTTTCCTGCCGGATCTGCCAGAGCAATACCCGGAAGCACGGTCGTTCCGAAGCCAACTGCCGCAAGATTGGTAAGATAAACTACAACCCCGCCCATGGCTCCGCCGATGCAGCCGCCGATGATTGGAAAACGGTATCTTAGATTAATTCCGAATAATGCCGGCTCTGTAATTCCGAACAACACGGAGATAAAGCTTGGAATACACAGCTCTCGGATCTTCACATTTTTTCTGTGCATTACCAGGTATCCAAGCACTGCCCCGCCCTGTGCGATAATTGCCACCGACATCAGAGGATTCAAAAAGTTCCTTCCTGTATCTGCCAGAAGCTGCGCCTCGATCGCCCCGAAAATATGGTGCAGGCCGGTAATTACCACCAACTGCTGTAATCCGGAAAATACTCCGTAGCCGAACACTCCCAGATTCTGGGTCATCCATACCAGCGCATTGGTGATTCCGGAGGAAAGCCCCCGTCCCAGCGGCCCGATAATCGTAAATAAAAGAAGCGCTCCTACTAAGGTAGTAAGCAGCGGCGAGATTAACAGACGAATCACCTCCGGCACCTTTTTTTCAAAGAAAATGTCCAGCTTTGCTGTCACAAAGCCCATCAGCAGCGCCACGATAATACCGCCCTGAAAGCCTACCAGAGCTACCCCCATTCCAAAAATATGCAAAGTTGTGACTTCCACAGTCCCCTGCGCCGCCGCATAGGCATTGGCCAGACTGTCGCTCAGCATAATACAGCCTATTACAATTCCCAGAATCGGCCGCCCGCCGAACCGTTTGCACGCGCTGTATGCAACAGCCAGCGGAAGAAAGCCGAAAATTGCTCCTGAAGAAATATTAATCAGTCTGTTGATTCCGTACAGGGTATCATTTGCCTTCACAAAATCCAGATTTCCCAGCACGCCCGAAAGCCCTGTCAGAAGCGCAGCCGCAAGGATTCCCGGCATAATATCTACAAAAACATCCGACAGCGCCTTAATGATTCTCTGAAGAGGATTCATCTTCTTATTTGCCACTGTCTTTAAGTCGCTCAGACTCATATTTTTCATATTGTTATGTTCGGCAAATACCTCGTACACATCATTAACCAGGCCCGCGCCGAAAATAATCTGAACCTGGTCCCCGGCTACAAATACTCCCTTGGCAAGATCCACATCCTCAATAGCCTTTAAATCTGCAAGCTCATTATCCTTTTATACAATTCTAAGACGTGTCGCGCAGTGGGCCACTCCCTGAATATTTTCCTTGCCTCCAACTAATCTTGTAAGCTCTATGGATATTTTTTCATATCTCTGCCGCTTATTCGCATCCATTCCATGCTCCTCCTTTTTCTTTTCCGCAGAAGTCTCTGCCTTTCGTTTTTTCCCGTGGCCACAGTAAAAGAAACGTCTTTTCAGATTTTTTATCTGCCTCTTGTAATTATTATTATAGATCAGTATAATCAAAAACATATGGAGATATGTGACTTAGACATTGAGCATTATGACAATATTTCCTAACGACCGGACAGAACCGGAGGCATAGGAGAACGGAGCGGATACATACTTTATGCAGGATTATATTTTTTCCAATGATTTTTCCAGAAATATTGACGCGATGATTTATACATGCGGCTACGAGAACTGTGTTCCCGGACACAGCTATGGTCCCATACTGCGCAACGGATACCTGATTCATTACATATTGAGCGGCTCCGGCATCTATAAAGCGCGGGGAAGGATCTTCCGTCTGAAGGAGGGAGACGCTTTTTTAATCTGTCCGGGAGAGCTTATTTATTATAGGGCAGATCTCAAAACTCCCTGGAGCTATACCTGGATCGGAATGCAGGGTATTAAAGTCAGGGGGTATCTGGAGAGGACCTCCCTTCTGGAGGAGCTGACCGTACACTACGGGCAGGACGATCAGATGAGACTTTGTCATGAAAAGATGTTTGAAGCGGATAAGCTGCCGCAGAACCGCGACCTGATTATGAATAGCATTATGTATGAGTACCTTTTTCTCCTGGCGCGCAAATTTCCGAATAGCCAGTTTTCCGTTCATGAAAAAAAATCAGATTATGTGGAGGAAGCATTAAAATATATAGAGGCCTGCTATTGTGATCCGATTACGATTCAGGATATCGCCGATCACCTGAATATTAACCGCTCCTATCTGCACCGTCTGTTCAAGGCATTTACCGGCATGTCCATTCAAAGCTATCTGCTGGATTACCGGATACGCCAGGCATGTATTTTGTTAAAAAACACCTCCCTCTCCGTCCGGGCTGTTGCGCACTCTGTAAGCTATGCAGATCCTCTGTACTTTTCCAGGCTTTTCCGCCAGAAAAAAGGAGTAAGTCCCAGCGAATACCGAAGGAAGGTATAACTAAACAGGACTGCCACCCCTCTTCCCGGTCTGAAGCAGTCCTGTTTTTCTCCTGTATTGATATCTTCTGTATTTATAAATTCTGCCGTATCTTTCCCCGCGCCCCGGCATATTGATACAGCCTTTGGAGTCCCTCTGCGAATTCTCCGGCTTCCTCCGGCTTCATTGCGCAGATCACCTGCCCGCAGGCATCGATCAGCTCTTCTGCTCTCTTTACAGCCGCCTCATCCATCCGGCTGAATGGCTTCACGCTGATCACCTCCGCCGCCAGAGCTCTTGCAGACGGATAATCCAGATCATTTTCCCACAGGATTCCGGTTGCAAAAGGGATGCCTTCTCTCTGAAGCCTTCGATAGACCGGCGTACCGCTGCCGCACCCTGCCAGGACAAATGCCTCCGGCTTCCCCTTTGCCGCCTCTAATTCCAGGCTGCCGGTCAGCTCGTCGTAGGAGCCCGCGGTCATCTGATACAGCCTGGGAATATACCCTTCTGTAAAAATTTTCTCCGGAGTTCCGAATCTGTCAATTCTGTCTCCTTTGACACAGGCAATTTTATCCGAGATACGCTCCGCCAGATCCAGCTCATGCAAAGACATGATAACCGACAAACGCCGCTCTTTAGACATTTCCTGAATAATCGACAAAAATTCCAGCTTATATTTGATATCCAGAAAGGAGGTCGGCTCGTCCAGAACGATGATATCCGGCTCCTGGCAGATGGCGCGCGCCAGCATAACTCTCTGCTTCTGTCCGTCGCTTGTCTTTGAGAAATCCCGCTCCGAAAGCTCCGAGATATGAACCAGCTCCATAGACTCGTTTACAATGCGGTGATCCTCCCGGGAAAGCACTCCAAATCTGCCGGTATAGGGATACCTGCCGGTAGCCACTACATCCCTGCAGGTCATAAGCTCCGGACGCACCCGCTCTGTCAGCACTACCGAAAGCTTTTCAGACAGCTCCTTCCCGGTCAGCAGACCTATTTCTCTTCCGTCCAGATAAGCTGCTCCGCCGACCGGCTCAAGCTGTTTGATAATGCTTTTTAATATGGTAGTCTTTCCGGCTCCGTTAGGGCCAATCAGCGTAAGAATCTCTCCCTTTCTCAGCCGGAGCTCTATATTTTTAATCAGAGGAACCCCATGATATCCCACAGACAGTCCCTCTGTATAAAAATAAAATTCTTCCATCCTTCCCTACCCCATCTTCTCTTTCTTTCGGTGTACCATGATAAATATAACAACCGGAGCGCCGAATACAGCCGTTACCGTACTGATGCTAAGCTCCGTAGGCGCAAACAGCACTCTCGCCAGCAAATCGCAGAACAGACAGAAGGCTGCTCCTCCAAGAAAGCAGGCCGGAATCATCAAAATAGGCCTTGAGGTTTTGAACAGGCTTTTTACCAGATGGGGCACTGCAATTCCCACAAAAGAAACCGGCCCGGCAAATGCGGTCACACAGGCAGACAATATACTGGACAAAAGCACCAGAAGCGCACGGAATAAACGGATATTCAGCCCCATGTTTCTGGCATAGGACTCTCCCATCTGATAAGCGCTGATTGGCTTGGACATCAAAAACACACAGAAGGACGCCGCAAATATCACAGCTGCCATGATCC
>VSNE01000116.1 GCA_009774155.1 Lachnospiraceae bacterium | reverse complement strand
CAGGCAGGCAGAGCTTATCTGGAGGATTATTTTCCCGGGGAAAGAAAAGTGCGTGATAAGCTTCTCTATCTGGCATTGAAGCATCGGGCAATTCCGGTTTGGCAGGCAGAAGAAATCAGCCGCGTACAGGCAAGAAAGAAAGCATATTTATGGGAGGCATTCTCAAAATATATCAAAAAAATGAAAAAAGAAGGAATTCAAACAAACAGCGAGTACGATAAAAAATATTCCATTCATTACAGGTGCGGCGAATGGCTGGAGGAACTTCTGGCGTTGATGGAAGGCAGCAGGGAATATGACAGGTATGAGGAAGTCTTGAAATATTACAAAAAATAAGGCTCATGACATATTTTGTTTGGAGGTGACGGAAATGGAGCAGCTCAGTCTGTTCGACGATCGTGAAAAAAATGCGCCTCTGGCCAGCCGTCTGAGGCCGGAATCGCTGGATGAATATATAGGGCAGAAGCATCTGCTTGGGCCGGGAAAGATACTTCGCCAGCTTATTGATAAGGATCAGATATCTTCTATGATATTCTGGGGCCCTCCGGGAGTGGGAAAGACAACGCTTGCCCGCATTATTGCCGGCCGGACCAGGGCATCCTTTATAGAGTTCAGCGCTGTAACCAGCGGCATCAAGGAGATTAAGGAAGTGATGGTTCAGGCCGAACAGAACAGAAGGCTGGGAATACGGACGCTTTTGTTCACCGATGAAATCCATCGTTTTAATAAAGCTCAGCAGGATGCTTTTCTTCCCTATGTGGAAAAAGGAAGCATTATTCTGATAGGCGCAACTACGGAGAATCCTTCCTTTGAGATTAATTCCGCTCTTCTGTCCCGGTGCAGAGTATTTGTGCTGAAGGCGCTGGAAGAGGAGGATCTATATGAGCTTTTGATTCATGCCCTGAAGAGTCCTAAAGGGCTTGGAGATATGAATATTTTGATAGAGGAGGAGCATTTAAAGGCAATTGCCCGTTTTTCAAACGGAGACGCACGGACGGCGCTGAATACATTGGAAATGGCTGTGCTGAACGGGGAGATGGACGGATTTGGAGGTATTCATGTAAATGAAGAGGTTCTCTCCCAGTGTATGAACAGGCGTTCTCTCCTGTATGATAAAAATGGAGAGGAGCATTACAATCTTATATCTGCGCTCCACAAATCCATGAGAAACAGTGATCCGGACGCGGCGGTATATTGGCTGTGCAGGATGCTGGACGGAGGAGAGGATCCGTTATATATTGCCAGACGGCTTGTCCGTTTTGCCAGCGAGGATGTGGGCATGGCAGATTCCCAGGCGCTTCAGGTGACGGTAGCGGCCTATCAGGCATGTCATTTTTTAGGGCTTCCGGAGTGCGATGTTCATCTGACTCATGCAGTCGTATATCTTTCCATGGCTCCTAAATCCAATGCGCTTTATATGGCCTGTGAGACATGCAAAAAGGATGTAAGAGAGCTTCCGGCGGAACCGGTGCCGCTGCAGATCTGCAATGCGCCGACGCAGCTTATGAAGGATCTGAATTATGGGCAGGGCTATATCTATGCACATGATACAGAGGAAAAGCTGTCAAAGATGAAATGCCTTCCGGGCAGCCTGGAGGGACGCAGATATTATTATCCCACGCAGGAAGGGAAGGAACAGAGGGTAAAAGAAAGATTGGAAAAGATCCTGGCATGGAGGTCAGAGGAATAGAAGAAAAGCCCGGAAATTGCATACAGAGAGACTGCAGTTTTCCGGACTCGGCTCAGAAATCCTATAATATTTCCATCAGACCGGCAATATCCTCTTTTTTTGTCGCCCAGCTTGTGGCAAAACGGACAACCGTATGGCTGTCATCCGGCTTTTCCCAGAAGCTGAATGCCACATGCTTTTTCAGCCGTTCCATTTCCGTATCTTCCATAAGGATAAACTGCTGGTTGGTAGGTGATTCCAGATAGAAGGTACAGCCTCTTTCATGTAATCCTTTTTTCATGAGTTCCGCCATGTCAATGGCATGACGGCTGATTCGGAAATACAGATCATCCGTGAACAGAGTATCAAACTGAATGCCGAGCAGACGCCCCTTTGCCAGAAGCGCCCCGTGCTGTTTGATGCGGGTGATAAAATGCTTCGGCGTATTGTGACAGGTGAACACGGCGGCTTCTCCGCACAGAGCGCCTACCTTGGTTCCTCCGATATAGAAAACATCGCAGCATTCCGCAATCAGGGGAAGTGTGACATCCGTATCAAAGCTCATCAGTCCATAGCCAAGACGCGCTCCGTCCATGTAAAGAGGGAGCTGATGAGATCTGCAGATACAGGAAATATTTTCAAGCTCTGTTCTGCTGTACAGGGTTCCGTATTCTGTCGGATGGGAGATGTATACCATTCCCGGAAATACCATATGCTCATGATTTGCATCCTGCCAGAAGTTTCTGAGGAAAGCTTCCAGCTCGTCTGCATGAATTTTTCCCTCATGCTGGGGAAGCTCCAGCACCTTATGTCCGGTATACTCAACAGCGCCTGCCTCATGGACGCTGACATGTCCGCTTACAGCGGCGATGACACCCTCATAAGGGGCCAGCATAGCGTCGATGATTGTCTGATTCGTCTGGGTTCCCCCGGTAAGAAAATAAATATCTGCATCAGGACATTTACACGCATCTTTAATTTTTTCCTTTGCCCTTTCACAGTAACAGTCCGTTCCATAACCGGATAATTGTTCCATATTGGTTTCTAACAGACGTTTCAGTATTTGTTCGTGGGCGCCTTCGATATAGTCGCTTTCAAAGGATAACATATTTAATTCCCCTTTCTTTTACAATATTCTAGCATTTGACCGGGGGATGGTCAATAAAAGAAGATGGTTTTATATGTTCCGAAGAAGCTACCGAAGCCTTTAATTTAACCGGGATTTTAATTCCTCCAGGCTCATTACGGCCTCCATGTACTCATAATTCCCTGCATCATAGGATGCACATTCCTCATCCGCAGCCTCTGCGCCGTTGATGTAGCTTACACTGTAGTTGCCGATAGATCCTGCTTCATTTTCATCAGGAATTTTGTTCTTATTCACATCGTCAAAATTATATGTTTCTATTTGCGCGGCAATATCCATAGAGTACTCACTGCTGACAGTCATATATGTCGTATACAGAATAGCCCCGGCAAAGTCATTGTTATAGTTTCTCAGACTGTTTTTTCCCGGAGAATATTCATATCCTGCGTTTCCCATGGCGCCATACGGCCAGCGGTCCATCAGCGTATATACCGTTCCATTGTTATATGTATACAGACTTGTATAATAGCCGTTGACCCCGGCAACCAGCTCAGGTATGTCATTAGCGTCAAAATAAATTAAATTGTATCCTTTTTCCGCTGTGTCTTCCAGCTCGTACAGCCGGCTTACCGTTTCATAGGCTTCCTGATAGCTGCTGAATTCCCCGTTCTTTTTTCCGTTGGACAGAAAACTTCGGATTTCCGGAATGGACAGTGGTTTTGCCTGCTTTGTTATATTTTCCGACAGCTGTTCCTGTGAAATAAATTGTCTTTCATAATCCTCTGCATCCGCATCAAAACCATAATAAACGGCTGCAAAGCTTGTACTGCCGTATGTTTCAATCAACAGAATATCTGTGCTGCCGTCATAATTGATATCATAAAATGTTACGGCATCCAGACTGCTGAATTTTTCTTCAGCCAGTTCATCCGGGACATATGAGGGGATATCTGCAAGAGTCTTACTGTCCTGAATTATTTGTATATGAAGATCCTGATGATCCTCTGAAGGCGCAAAAGGGACAAAATAAACCTTCCCGTTATATTCGCTGAGTTCAACCTCAAAGGTCTGCTCAATTATGCAGTTTCCCCCAAACCTCTTTTCCAAATCCTCTGTTCCGGAAGGTTCGGTCTCATTCTTTTCCGGAATCAGGGATTCCTCTGTACCGCGGTTGGTGCTGTTCCATGTTTTCTCTTCTTCTGAAACAATTTCAGATCTTTCCGGTTCTTTTTCTTTTGTACTCTGTGTCCGGCCGCATGCCGTCAGTGTTCCTGTAGTAAACAGCATAAAAATAAAAGGTATGATTTTTTTAAACATAGAATTAATCTCCAAATCAAATCCCAAAAGCCCTGATGTCAGGAACAGCAGAAGGCGTATATTCTGCGGCTTTCGGGAATACATTAGTATGAATATACGTTATTTGTGTGAAGGAGCTGGTATAGCGTATGACTTTTTTCTATTACCTGTCTGATTTTATAATCCCTGTCATTATTTTTTATATTATTGCCTATGCCCTGACAGAAAAAGTTCATGTCTATGATGAATTTGTTACCGGCGCTGCGGACGGGCTGAAAACAGTCTTAAAAATCATGCCGACTTTGGTGGGACTGATGGCTGCGGTCGGTATGCTGCGGGCCTCCGGTTTTCTGGATTTTGTAGCGCGGAATCTGATGGGTGTGGCGGCGTTTCTGCATTTTCCGGTGCAGTTGATTCCTCTGGCGATTGTCCGCCTGTTTTCCTCTTCTGCGGCCACCTCCCTGGCTTTGGATATTTACAAATCCTATGGGACAGATTCTTATATTGGTTTGATTGCATCTATTATGATGGGATGTACAGAGACCGTTTTTTATACCATGAGCGTTTATTTTCTGACCGCCAAGGTGACGAAAACCCGTTGGACGCTGGCGGGAGCCCTTATCAGTACTTTTGCGGGAATAGCGGCAAGCGTAGTGCTGGCGGGCCGGCTCTAATGCTCCTTGTCGGCTGCTGATTCCTGAACTATGATGTGCTGCTTTAACAAAAAGTAAACCGGCAGCAGGATCATGCAGACAAGCAGAGAATAAAAGGGTGAGAGTAGGGCCACTCCTGCATCCCTTAAGATCCAGTATATATCATCAAAGGATGAGAGGCTGCAGAAAGTCACGCTGTTTATCATTCCGATCATACAACATAGAATTCCGAAAACAACAGCAGTAACAGCCGTCATTTTGACAGAAGCAAGACTTTCCCTGTATTGGGTAAGGGAAGCATCCCTTTTGCCGAAGGCAAATAAAAAGGCTCTGCCGAAGGATTTGAAGGACTTTGTACAGAATAATATAAAAAAGCATGGAAACAAGATAAACACCAGTGTTACATAGTCTATGAAACCCGGAAAAATTTTGTGTATTCCGATTCCTTTAACAAAATAAAAAACGATTCCAAGCAGATAAATGATATAATACATAGCTTATGATCTCCTTTTAATTTTTCTGCCCATACGGGGGTTGCTCCGAAGAGAAGAGTCCTCATACTCTTGCCAGGATAAGAAAGCTGATTAGTACGGCAATATAAGTCACAATAGCGGTAAGCACATTTTTCCGCAGCATTTTTGCCTTTAACTTTCGGAGAAAATCAATATTTTTATCCTCCGGCAGTATTTCCTGAGGAATGACGGCAGACATTTTTTCATAAATAGAACGGCAGTCATCACAGCTTTCAAGATGCTTTTTTATATCTGCATTTGTTTCCTCGCTGCATAGATCATCAATGTAATTGGACAGCAGGTCTTTCACAATGTAGCATTTCATTATGCTCCCTCCATTTCCTCGATGATTTTTTGTTTGGCCCGGTAAAATGTGGTACGCGCCCAGTTTTCGCTTTTGCCCAGGATCTCTCCGATCTCAGAAAAGGAAAACTCGCCGGTCAAACGCATATGAACCACCTCGCGCATTGGTTCCGGCAGGCAGTGAATCGCTTTGTATAAAGCTGTCTTTTCCATGTGAAGGCAGGCAGAATTTTCCGGTGATTCGCGGCCCGGTATTTCATCTGTCAGTTCCACCTGTTTCCGCCGGGAATGCTTGTCCAGCCATTGATACCAGAGATGCTTGGAAATTTGACAAAGCCATACTGACAGCTTGCAGCTTCCGTCATAACGGCCTATTGTCCGCATAGCGCGGAAAAATGTTTCCTGCGTTAGCTCCTCTGCCAAATCCTCATTATGTGAAAGACTGAGCAGGTATCTGTATACATCATGCGCGTGCTGCCTATAAGCTTTCTCCACATCATTCAGGGCAACCACCTCCGGCCTTTTTGTTTTCACCTATATATCCGATAAACCGGAATTTCGTTACAGAAAAAATAGAAATATTATCACCGGCTGTTTCCGGAAGCATTTAAGGAACCGGTACAACGGGCGCAATCCTCCTGCTCTCAAAATAAGCAAACCTCTCAAGCGCTTCCAGAATATCCCTGAAGTCCTCTTTTGGAGCCAGGTCAATATAACGTTTTAAAAGCTCCGTTTCTTCTTCCTTATATCTGCCATAGAAAATATCAAACAGATTATGTCCTCTCAGATAAATCTTAATCTCTTCCATATGCTCCTTGATATCTTCCACAGTCTTAAGATCTCTTCCGAGAACCTCTTGGAGATGTCTGCCGCTGGTAATGCGGTGCAGGTATTCTTTCCATTTCTCCAATAAAATTTCATAAAAAGCCTCCTCGGATTCCACAACCTTAAGCTGCGCCATAACACCCGGATTCAGAAAATAATTCTCGAAGGAATAATACCGGAGAATCAGTACATTTTCCGGGCGGACCCTCGGCAGCTTATCCATATCCTCCAGGTTCCGTTCTTCATAATAACGGCAAAGCTGTTTTCCCAGAACAGCGGGGTCCTTGCCGTCGCCGTCCCGAATCATCAGAAACTGATCCCTTAGATAAATCTGGTTCATATACTTTAGGTTTGCATAGGTCTTAATGTTTGTACAGCTATTAGTTGTAATAATGGCAATTCTGGCAAGATTCCCCTGCGGATCGTAGGTTTCGGAATAGTATTTCCAAAGCAGAAGAGGCAGGCGGCTTTTATCCTGCTTCCCTTCCACGATAAATACAAAGTTTACATTCATCAGATCCCCTGCAGTATAGCCCAAATCGTCCAGAATAGCGCTGATGTCTGTTTTTTCCCGGATACCGGGAGAGCCGTTTTTTCGGATTATCACCTGACGTATCTGACGGCTGCTGAAGTTGGGCAGCAGATTCGGAGAATGGGTTGTGAAGATTACCTGATTTTTGCGGGACAGACGGTATAATATTTCTCCGGATACCTTTTGGAGCCGGGGGTGAAGAAAGATTTCAGGATCTTCAATCATAATGATGCTGGGCAGGCTTTCTTCAATCTCCGTGTAGGCCTCTAAAAGAGAAAACAGATAGATGCAGCGCATTCCCTTTCCCATCCGGGAGATGGGCCTGGTTAAGCCCCGGGCCGGCTGGCGTATCTCGGTAGTAACATGAAGCATCTGCTCCACATCCCGGTTCATGGAATAGAGCAGTTCTTCCCGTCCCCCGTTTTTTCGGAAGCTTTTGTTTACTCTCCGGGCAAAGTCATCCAGATTTAGCTGATACAGCTTATAGTCTAAAAGCTTTGCCGTTTCAAACACGTCCAGTTCATCGGGGCTTTTTTGCTGAATCAGGCCAATACAGCTAAAGCAGTGACTGCATTTTTTGGCCTGACTGAACATGCAGCAGCCGGAACGCATCCGCTGCAGAAGCTCATTTTCCTGTATCAGCAGCAGATCGCTCTGAAGCTGCTCCAGGCTTCGTTCTGTATCCACATAATAGATTTTCGGAAAAACCTCCTGTATATAAGGATTATGTTTTTTGATTCCATCCTGGTAGCGGATACGTCCGTCCCTGTTGGCAGTCATGGTAAAGGTCAGCGTATAATCAGACCAGGAAGGGAGCCTTTTACGGAAATCCTGCATCCAGGCATCCTTTTTGCGGTATTTACTGACGACTCCATTTTTCCGGAGCAGATCCAGATCCTTTTGTGTAAATTTCAGAGATACAGTAATCTCAATATTAGCGCCGTTTTCCCCGAAATCCTCCGGGCATATCTGATATTCCCCGCCTACCGCGCGGATGGCGTCCAGCACCGTGGTTTTTCCGGTATTATTCTGGCCTACGAGAATCAGGGCATTTTCAATGTCCTGAATGCGCATGTCGTGGATGGACTTAAAATTCCGGATATAAAGATCTGAGATTTTCATAAAAAACACCTGCTTTTGCTATATGGTTTTCCGCTGCTCTTATTATATAATTCTGATGAAAAAAGCGCAACCTGCGTCTTTGTTTCGGAGCTTTTACATCCTTGCATCTTTTACCGTGAAGGTCAAAAGGTCTTGATGTCAAAGCCGAAATAGACAAGTTGCACAAAAACAGCATGTAAATATTAGAGAATTGTTATAATTGACGAGTACATATACAT
>VSNE01000115.1 GCA_009774155.1 Lachnospiraceae bacterium | reverse complement strand
ATATTATAACTCTTTATTCATGTATATGCAACTATGAATACTTGAGTTTCCGCATTTTTTATCGTGAAAGCCAAAGGGTCCTGCTGCCAAAGGCAGCATCAGACCATCCTTTTCATGCCTAATACCGGCAGGCTACAGCTTCATGGTCAGTCCAATCCGTTTCTTTGCCACATCCACGCTGAGCACCTTCACTTCCACCACATCCCCAAGCTTTACAGCCTCCAGAGGATGCTTGATATACCGATCTGTCATCTGAGAGATATGAACCAGACCGTCCTGATGAACCCCGATATCCACAAACGCGCCAAAATCAATAATATTGCGGACTGTGCCCTTTAACACCATGCCCGGGGCCAGATCCTTCATATCCAGCACATCACTTCTAAGTACCGGGCGGGGCATTTCATCCCGGGGATCACGGGCCGGCTTTTCCAGCTCCTGTACAATGTCCTTCAAAGTCATCTCCCCAACTTCCAGCTTCTCCGCCATTTTCCCGGGCTGGCTGACTTTTCCGGAAATTCCTTTCAGTCCGCCGCTTGTAATATCCTCCGCGGAGTAGCCAAGCCAGGTCAGAAGCTTCATAGCTGCGTCATAGCTCTCCGGATGCACGCTTGTTGTATCCAGCGGGTTATCTCCGCCCATAATGCGCAGAAATCCGGCGCACTGCTCATAAGCCTTCGGCCCCAGCTTCGGCACCTTTAAAAGCTGCCTGCGATCTGCGAAACGGCCGTTGGCCTCCCTGTATGCCACAATATTCTTTGCCAGCGTCTTTGTAATGCCGGAAATATGCTCCAGAAGCGGCACAGATGCGGTATTCAGATCCACTCCAACTCTGTTCACCGAATTCTCCACCACACTTCCAAGAGCCTCGCTTAAACGCTTCTGGTTCATATCATGCTGATACTGTCCCACACCGATAGCCTTCGGATCAATCTTCACCAGCTCTGCCAGGGGGTCCTGCAGTCTTCTTGCAATGGATGCCGCGCTTCTCTGTCCCACATCAAAATTCGGAAATTCCTCTGTGGCCAGCTTGCTCGCCGAGTATACGGACGCCCCTGCTTCACTGACAATTACATACTGTACCGTCTGCGGAATTTCTTTTAAAAGCTCCACAATCACCTGCTCCGATTCTCTGGACGCAGTTCCGTTTCCCAGAGAAATAAGTGTAATATTATATTTCTCAATCAGCCTTTTCAGAATTGCCTTTGCTTCCTTTACTTTATTCTGAGGCGCCGTTGGATAAATAACAACCGTATCCAGCACCTTTCCGGTAGGGTCCACCACTGCCAGCTTACAGCCTGTGCGGAATGCCGGGTCCCAGCCAAGAACGGTCTGTCCGGTAATGGGAGGCTGCATCAGAAGCTGCTCCAGGTTCTTCCCAAATACCCGGATTGCTCCTTCCTCTGCCTGCTCTGTAAGAAAACTGCGGATTTCCCGCTCAATAGCAGGCTCTATCAGCCGGCCGTAGCTGTCTGCCACTGTCTCTTTTAAAGCCGGAGCCGTATACGGATTATCTTTTGTGATTACCTGTTTTTCCAGATAGCGCAGAACCCTCTCCTTTGGCGCTTCAATCCTGACCGTCAGAAGCTTCTCCGCCTCTCCCCTGTTTAAAGCCAAGGTCCGGTGTCCCGCCATTTTATTCAGCGGCTGACTGAAATGATAATAGGTTTCGTAAACAGACGCCGTATTCTCATCCTTTGCTTCTGATGTAATCAGCCCTTCCTTCAAGGTAATATCCCTGATATAAGCGCGGTAATCCGCCTCGTCCGAGATGCTTTCCGCTATAATATCCTTTGCCCCGGCCAGGGCTTCCTCCACAGTTGACACACCCTTTTCTTCGGATAAGTAAGCTTTTGCTTCCTCCTCCAGAGGCCTTTGGAGCATCTGAATACGGATCATATCCGCCAGTCCTTCCAATCCCTTTTCTTTTGCCATAGTGGCGCGTGTACGGCGCTTCGGGCGGTATGGACGGTATAAATCCTCTACCGCCACCTGGGTCTGCGCCGCCTGAATCTGGGCGCGCAGCTCCAAAGTCAGCTTTCCCTGCTCTTCAATGCTGGACAGCACCTGCGCTTTTTTATCCTCCAGATTGCGCAGATAGGTCAGACGCTCCTCCAGCGTTCTAAGCTGCTCGTCATTCAAGGCTCCTGTTGCCTCTTTTCTGTAACGGGAAATAAATGGTATCGTGTTCCCCTCATCCATCAGATTTACGGCTGCTTCCGCCTGCCACCTTTTTACCTGCAGTTCCTCCGCCAGTTTCTGTAAAATATCCATATGTGATCAGCGCCTTCCTTATTTTCATTTATATTTTTGTCATTCGTTCTTTGTGCCATACCCTTTCTGCCGATGATTATTATAGCACAAAACCGCCGGACTCCCACAGAAAATTTTCTTTGCAGAACCTTAACCGCATCTTCATTGTTGTTCCCAATGAGCTCCGCAATGGAATCATGGATGCCGTCAATAAAGAGCATGGTATACGCACAGAAGCGCAGGCAGTGGTCTGCAGCATGAAGGTGGATCATTTTGCGCCAATTTAAAAAATCAGCAGCGCCTGATTTTCTAAATACAGGCGCTGCTGACTTTCTGTTTTAACTCATATGCGCCTTTCAGCGCTGATCTAACACATTTTTAATTGATGCCAGAAACTCGTCATAATCCTCAAGGGCAGGAATATCCGGATAGTCCTTTTTGATCTGCTCTGTGGTTCGGAACAAAAATCCGGCTTTGCCCGCCTGAATCATACCAAGATCATTATAGCTGTCTCCGGCGGCGATCGTCTCAAAGCCCGCAGACTGCAGCGCCTTCACAGTGTTCAGCTTAGAATCTCTGATACGCATTTTAAAGCCTGTAATCTCCCCATTGGGAGCCACCTCAAGAGAATTGCAGAAAAGGGTCGGCCAGCCGAGCTTTTTCATAAGAGGCTTTGCAAACTGAGTAAATGTATCGCTGATAATAATGACCTGTGTCAGAGAACGGAGTTCGTCCAGGAACTCCTTTGCCCCCGGAAGAGGATCGATTTTGGCAATCGTTTCCTGAATCTCCTTCAATCCAAGGCTATGCTCCCTTAAAATATTAAGCCGCCAATCCATCAGCTTGTTGTAATCCGGTTCATCACGGGTTGTCCGGCTCAGCTTTGGAATACCGCTGGCCTCAGAGAAGGCAATCCATATTTCCGGCACCAGAACCCCTTCCAAATCCAAACATACAATATCCATACTCTGTCCTCCAGCTAACCTTCTACCCTGAGCATACTGATAATCTCAGCGCCTGCAGCCTTTGCCGCGTATTCCGCTTCGCTCATAACAGGCGTAATAAAGCCAAACTCACCGGGAACCCGGGCATCGATCCTTTCGCCGTCGCCAAAATATGCTTCCGGCTCTGCGCCTTCTTTCATACGCACGAAAAAGCGGCGGGTCATCTGTTCCATAGGCGCCAGCTCCAGCTTTTCCGGCTCCCAGAACAGCGTAATAATCTTCCCCAGATGTCTTGCCGCATCCACGATATCGCCTGCCACTGCGCTTGCGGTCGGAAGCTTGCCTGCCCCGCTGCCGTAAAACATGGAGGTTCCAAGCATATTTCCCTCCACAAATACCGCATTGAATACATCATTTACCATATAAAGAGGGTGCTCCCTGTGAATTAACGCCGGACTGACCATGACACAGTAGGTATCCCCTACTTTCCTGCTGATTGCCAGAAGCTTAATGGCACGGTTCATCTTCTTCGCATAGGCAAAATCCCTCGTCGTGATCTTTGTGATTCCCTCTGTATAAATATCCCGGTAATCCACCTGGCTGCCGCTGGCCAGAGAAGTCAGAATCGCAATCTTGCGGCACGCATCCCAGCCTTCCACATCCGCCTCCGGATGCAGCTCCGCATATCCCTTATGCTGCGCTTCCTTCAGAACATCAATATAATCAAGGCCTTCTCTGTCCATTTTAGTCAGCATATAGTTCGTCGTACCGTTCAGAATACCGGATATCTCCAGAATCACATCCGCTGTCAGTGAAGAATTCAGAGGCCTGATAATGGGAATACCCCCGCCTACGCTTGCCTCAAAGAGATAATTCACCTGATGTTCCTTAGCTATCTGAATCAGCTCTGCCCCATGCTCCGCCACCAGCTCCTTGTTGGAGGTGCAGACGCTCTTTCCTGCCTCCAGACAGCGCTTCGTAAATTCATAGGCAGGATGCAGTCCGCCCATGACCTCTGCTACAATTTTCACTTCCTCGTCATTGAGAATTTCCTCAAAATCATGAGTCAGCACTTCCATGACCGGATCTCCCGGAAATTCCCGGAGATCCAGGACGTATTTAATCCGAAGCTCTTGTCCCACTTTCTTGTCAATGCTTTTCTGGTTGGTCTTAATTACTTCATAGACACCGGACCCAACAGTGCCATATCCCATAATCGCTACTTTTATCATCGGTATTACTCCCTGCCTAAAATTTTCAAATAGTGGACTCCCTGCTGCTCCTCAATTTTCTCAATCATCGCAGAGACATCCCCTGTTGTCGGTAACACTTCAATACTCAGCGTTAATGACGCCACGCCGTTTATCGGTATACTTTGGTGAATGGTCAGAATATTGGCGCAGAATTCTGCCACTATATTCAAAACCATAGACAGAAGGCCCGGTGCGTCCTCCATCTGAAGCACAAAGGTGACTGTCTTTCCCTTCGCCTCATCATGAAACGGAAAAATGTCGTCCTTATACTTATAAAAAGAGCTTCTGCTGATTCCAACCTGCTCCGTCGCCTCCTGAACGGTCATTACCCGCTCAGATTCCAGCAGCCTTTTTGCTTCCACAACCTTCAGCAGCACCTCCGGCACTGCCTTCTGTTTCAACACAAAATACTTGCTTTTTTCTGACATTTTTTATTCCTCCGAAGCAAGATTGATCCACTTCAGATAAGCATTAATAAACGGATCAAGCTTTCCATCCATAACCGCGTCCACATTACTGACCTCCGCATTCGTCCGATGATCCTTCACCATTGTATATGGCTGCATCACATAGGAACGGATCTGGCTGCCCCATGCAATATCACTAACCTCACCGCGGATGCCGGACAGCTTCTCTGCCTGCTTCTGCTGCTCCAGAAGATACAGCTTTGCCTTCAGCATCTGCATGGCTTTATCCTTATTCTGATGCTGGGAACGTTCGTTCTGACACTGAACTACAATTCCTGTGGGAAGATGAGTAATGCGGATAGCCGACGATGTCTTATTAATATGCTGGCCGCCGGCTCCGCTGGAACGGTATGTGTCAATCCGCAGATCGTCCGGGTTTATTTCAATGTCAATGTCATCCTCAATATCCGGCATGACATCCAAAGATACAAAGGAAGTCTGACGTTTTCCCTGGGCATTAAAAGGCGAAATCCTCACCAGACGATGCACGCCTTTTTCCGATTTCAGGTAGCCATAAGCATTTTCCCCGTTGACCTGGAAGGTTACAGATTTGATTCCCGCCTCATCTCCGTCCAGATAATCCAGCACCTCCACATGAAATCCCCGGCGTTCAGCCCACCTGCTGTACATGCGGTACAGCATACCTGCCCAGTCACAGCTTTCCGTGCCTCCTGCTCCTGCATTCAGCTTCAGAATCGCATTGTTCCGATCATACTCTCCGGACAGCAGCGTCTGGATACGCATAGCCTCAAAGCGTTCCGAAAACTGCTTCAATTCCTCTTCAATCTCCGGGATCAATGAGGCGTCGTTTTCCTCATATCCCATTTCCAGCAGTGTCTCGATATCCTCATACTGGCTCTGCAGGCCTTCAAAGCGTTCCTTTTCCTCCTTCAGACTGTTCAGCTCCTTCATCCCTGCCTGAGAACGCTCCACGTCATCCCAATATCCCGGAGCTTCCATTTCTCTCTCTAATTCTTCAATCCTAAGCGACTTTGACGCCAGGTCAAAGTGAATCCCTCAGTTCTGTCAAGGGCTGTGCGTAGCTGTTTAATGTAAATTTAAACTGATCTAATTCTACCACAACGACACCTTCTTTCTTTTTTATTTTTTACTATAAACCGGGCGTACCGTTTATTTTCTTCCACAGCACTGCTTATACTTTTTCCCGCTTCCGCACGGACACGGATCATTCGGATAAACCTTCTGAGACGCTCTCTGAACAGGCTTCTTCCCAAGAGAATCATCCTTGTTCGTTCCGGTCACCTGAGCCACCTCTTCGCGTTCCGCCTTTTCCTCCAGCTTCACATGCATTAAAAGACGGACAGTATCCTCCTGGATACTTGTAGTCATGCTCTCAAACATCTCATAACCGCTCATTTTATACTCTACCAGCGGGTCACGCTGACCATAGGCCTGAAGGCCGATCCCCTGGCGGAGCTGATCCATATCGTCAATATGGTTCATCCACTTCCTGTCAATCACCTTGAGAAGGAACACACGCTCCAGCTCACGAATCAGCTCCGGATTCGGAAACTCTGCTTCCTTTGCCTCATAAAGCCTGGTAGCCTCCTGCTTCAGCGCATGCTTCATCTCAGCTTTATTTTTGCAGCCAAGCCGCTCCACGGTCACAGGCTCCACCGGAATCATCGCCAGCAGAGTCTCATTCAGTCCCGTCAGATCCCACTCCTCCGGCTCCTGATCATCCCCGATAAACGTGTCCACCGTATTTTCCACAATGTCGGAAATCATCTTATAGATAGACTCCCTCATGCTCTCGCCGTTCAGAACCCGGCGGCGCTCCGCATAAATCACTTCCCGCTGCTCATTCATGACCTGATCATATTCCAGCAGATTTTTACGGATACCGAAGTTATTATTTTCAATTTTCATCTGCGCCTTTTCAATGGCATCGCTGAGCATCTTATGCTCAATCTCCTCATTTTCCGGCACGCCCAGGGCATTAAAGGCGCTCATCAGACGTTCGGAGCCGAACAGCCTCATCAGATCGTCCTCCAGAGAAATATAAAAACGGGATTCCCCCGGGTCCCCCTGACGCCCGGAACGTCCGCGGAGCTGATTGTCAATACGTCTGGATTCATGACGTTCCGTACCGATAATCTTCAGTCCTCCTGCGGCCTTTGCTTCCTCGTCCAGTTGGATATCCGTACCACGGCCTGCCATATTGGTTGCAATCGTTACCGCGCCGTGCTGCCCCGCCAGCGCCACAATCTCCGCCTCCCGTTCATGGAACTTGGCGTTCAGCACCTCATGCTGAATGCCTCTCTTCGTAAGCATCCGGCTCAGCTCCTCGGAAGCCTCAATCGTAATCGTACCGACCAGAACCGGCTGTCCTGTGGCATGGGCTGACTCAATCGCGTTGCAGACAGCTAAAAGCTTCTCTTTTTTCGTCTTATACACTGCATCCTGTAAATCCTTGCGGATTACCGGGCGGTTCGTCGGAATCTCGATAACATCCATGCCATAGATTGCACGGAACTCCTTTTCCTCGGTCAGCGCGGTACCGGTCATGCCACATTTCTTTTTATATTTATTAAAGAAATTCTGGAATGTAATATTTGCAAGCGTCTTGCTCTCTCTCTTTACCTTTACATGCTCCTTCGCCTCAATGGCCTGATGCAGCCCGTCGGAATAACGGCGTCCCGGCATGATACGTCCGGTAAATTCGTCAACAATAAAAATTTGATCGTCCTTCACCACGTAATCCTGATCCCGGAACATCAGATTGTTCGCACGCAGAGCCAGCTCCATATTATGCTGAATCTCAAGATTTTCCGGATCTGCCAGGTTTTCAATCTTGAAATATTGTTCTACCTTCTTAATTCCATCCGCGGTCAGATGTACAATCTTGTCCTTTTCATTGACTATAAAGTCGCCAGTTTCCTCAATCTCCTCCCCCATGATGGCATCCATCTTGGAGAATTCCTTGCTTGCCTCTCCTCTTTTTAATGTATGCGCCACGTAGTCGCAAAGCTCATACAGTTTTGTGGACTTACCGCTCTGCCCGGAAATAATCAAAGGAGTACGGGCCTCGTCAATCAGAATGGAGTCAATCTCATCAATAATGGCATAATGCAGATCCCTCTGTACAAGCTGCTCCTTGTAGATCACCATATTGTCTCTCAAATAGTCAAAGCCCAGCTCATTATTTGTAATATAAGTGATATCACAATTATAAGCCGTCTGGCGCTCCTCCTTTGTGGAACTGTTCAGCACCACGCCCACTGTCAGACCGAGAAATTCATGTATCTTTCCCATCCAGTCTGCATCACGGTTTGCCAGATAATCATTAACCGTGACAATGTGCACGCCCTTTCCCTCTAATGCATTCAAATATGCAGGCAGCGTGGATACCAGAGTTTTACACTCGCCGGTGCGCATCTCGGCAATACGTCCCTGGTGCAGAATCATACCGCCGATCAGCTGTACCCGGTAATGTTCC
>VSNE01000114.1 GCA_009774155.1 Lachnospiraceae bacterium | reverse complement strand
GGTCTCAGCGCTGTGGACGATGCCAGGCAGGCGGCGTGTCACCTTCGAATTGCGCATTATGTGATGAATTTTAAAAAGGATTTTAAAGAAAAGGTCATTGACTATATTATGGCCGAGTATCTTTGCGGCAGGACGCCGAATCCCTGCATCGCCTGCAACCGGTATATTAAATGGGAATCTCTTCTGAAGAGAAGCTCAGATATTGGGGCGGATTATATCGCTACAGGCCATTACGCACGGATAGAGCGGCTTGCAAACGGCAGATACGCTTTGAGAAAATCCGCCGCATCGGCCAAGGATCAGACCTATGCGCTCTATAATCTGACTCAGGAACAGTTATCCCGCACGCTGTTTCCGGCGGGAGATTACACAAAGGAGGAGATTCGGGCATTTGCAGAGGAGCTGGGGCTTCAGACGGCGCATAAACCGGACAGCCAGGAAATCTGTTTTGTGCCGGATAAGGATTATGCGCGTTTTATTGAGGAGCATGCCCGTGTGAAGATTCCGGAAGGAAATTTTGTATGGACCGACGGAACGGTTATCGGAAGACATAAAGGAATTACCCATTATACAATAGGCCAGCGGAAAGGACTGGGACTTGCCATGGGAAGGCCGGTCGTCGTTACCCGGATCTGTCCGGAAAAAAATGAGGTGATGATCGGGGAGGCGGACGCTGTGTTTGGCCGGACACTCAGAGCAAACCGTCTGAACTGGATGTCGGTGGAGGGACTGGACGGGGAGGCCCGTTTTCTGGCAAAAATCCGGTATAACCATGCAGGCGCCATGTGTACGGTGAAAATGACAGGCGAGGACGAAGCAGAATGTATCTTTGACGAGCCTGTCCGCGCTGTAACCCCGGGACAGGCGGTGGTTTTTTATGACGGAGATTATGTGGCCGGAGGAGGAACGATTCTCTGATTCCGGCCGGCCTGTATTTTTAAGCTCCGCTACAGCCCGATTTCTACCGGAATCCGGTTATGGAAGATAAAGTAGGAGCAAAATCCGCAGTCCTTCAGAAGCCGGGCCGCTTTGCCGAATTCATAGGCCAGGTATTTGGGATCATGGGCGTCCGAACCGAGGGTCACGATCTTTCCTCCCAGCTCCCTGTAGCGGACGATAATATCCTTACAGGGATTGGTCATGCCAAGCCCATATTTATAGCCTCCGGTATTAATCTCCAGTCCGATGTCCTTTTTTATAAGGGACCGGAGAATTTCGTCGATGATTTCCCTGTATTTTGCATAAGAATAATTTCTGTTCTGATTGGGACCGTACCGGACTACATAATCCAGATGGCCGAATACATCAAAGTTGGAATAAGCCTCCAGATTCTGCAGAGCGCTTTCAAAGTATTCCAGGTAGGCGCAAGCCTCTTCCCGTCCCTCAAAATAGGATGGGAAATACGGGTCCCGGCAATGTACCAGATGGATGGAGCCGATGACAAAATCAAAGGAATTGGAAAAGACCAGATTATGATGTTTTTTGCTCAGGTATGGCTGAAGTCCCAGTTCGATTCCCACACACAGATCAATCTGATCCCGGTACTGCTCCTTCAGCGGAAGCAGACGGTGAAAATATTCCCTGACATCAAATTCAAAACAGACTCCGGCTTCGGTGTAGTCATAGTCCATATGATCCGTCAGGCACAGATGCCGGATTCCTTTTTCAATAGCCTGTTTCACCATAATATCCGGCGCGATGCCGCAGTCTCCCGAAAAAGATGTATGGACATGGTAATCAGATAAGACTCTCAAAAAAATTTCCTCCTGCGTAGAAATATTCCTTTCAGTCACATGATAGAAGATATTTCCGGGAAAGTAAAGAAAAAAATAGGGAATCTTATGGATTGGGTATTGATATTTCTGGACAAATTAGGTAAAATATATAGCGGTTGATGTTCTTTTAACAATCTTTGGAAAAGTTAAAGGATCAAACATATATCATTATTCAACTTTTAGGAGGAATTGAAACATGGCAGTAAAAGTAGCAATTAATGGTTTTGGTCGTATCGGCCGTCTTGCATTCAGACAGATGTTTGGTGCAGAAGGATATGAAGTTGTTGCAATCAATGACTTGACTTCTCCGAAAATGCTGGCACATTTATTAAAGTATGACTCTTCCCAGGGTAAGTACGCGCTGGCAGACACTGTTTCCGCAACAGAGGATTCTATTGTTGTCGACGGAAAAGAAATTAAAATCTACGCAAAAGCAAAAGCAGACGAGCTTCCATGGGGCGAAATCGGCGTAGACGTAGTTCTGGAGTGCACCGGCTTCTACACTTCAAAAGAAAAAGCTTCCGCTCATATCACTGCAGGCGCAAAGAAAGTTGTTATTTCCGCTCCGGCCGGCAACGATCTTCCGACCATCGTTTACAATGTAAACCATCAGACCCTTACCAAAGAGGACACGGTTATTTCCGCGGCATCCTGTACTACTAACTGCCTGGCTCCTATGGCAAAAGCATTAAATGACCTTGCTCCGATTGAGTCCGGCATTATGTGTACAATTCATGCTTATACAGGCGATCAGATGATTCTTGACGGACCTCAGAGAAAAGGCGATCTGAGAAGATCCCGCGCAGGCGCGGTTAATATTGTTCCGAACAGCACCGGCGCTGCAAAAGCAATCGGTCTTGTTATTCCGGAGCTGAACGGCAAGTTAATCGGCGCGGCACAGCGTGTTCCGACCCCGACCGGTTCCACAACTCTGTTATTTGCAGTTGTTGACAAGGCGGTAACAAAAGAGGAAATCAACGCGGCTATGAAAGCAGCAGGTACGGAATCCTTCGGTTATACCGAGGACGCGATCTTATCCAGCGATGTTGTCCCAAGGAGATTCGGTTGGCTGTTAGACGCTACTCAGACCATGGTTTCCCCGCTTGCAGACGGAAAGACCCAGGTAGAGGTAGTTTCCTGGTATGATAATGAGAACTCCTATGTATCTCAGATGGTTCGTACTATCAAATATTTCGCTGAGCTTGCATAACGGCAATTGATCGGCGCGGCGGAGCCTGATCCGGCTCTGTATTTTAAGACCTCAAAGGGTCCGGTCTTCAGGACCGGACCCTTTTTCGTAAGTCGAACAGACTGCTGCAGGGCCGGAAAGCCCGGCCCCCGGCTTATTGCCTGCGGCAGTAAAAGAAAGGAGCTACAAATTTATGTTAAATAAGAAATCCGTTGACGATATCAATGTAAAAGGGCTGCGCACCCTGGTTCGCTGTGATTTTAACGTACCTTTGAAGGAAGGAAAAATTACTGACGAAAACCGCCTCGTTGCAGCGCTTCCGACTATTAAGAAATTAATTGCCGACGGCGGCAAGGTAATTCTCTGCTCCCATCTGGGCAAGCCGAAAGGAGAGCCGAAGCCGGAGCTGTCCTTAGCGCCGGTTGCCGCGCGTCTCTCAGAGCTTCTTGGACAGGAAGTAAAATTCGCTGCAGATCCGGAGGTTGTGGGCCCGAATGCAAAGGCGGCCGTAGCGGCTATGCAGGACGGAGATGTTGTTCTTCTTGAGAACACCCGTTATCGTGCGGAGGAGACCAAGAACGGAGAAGCCTTCTCCAAGGAGCTGGCTTCTCTGGCGGATGTGTTTGTAAATGATGCATTCGGCACTGCTCACAGAGCGCACTGCTCCAATGTGGGCGTTACCGCATATGTGGATACGGCGGCAGTCGGCTATCTGATGCAGAAGGAAATTGATTTCCTGGGAAATGCAGTCAATAACCCGGTTCGTCCGTTCGTGGCTATTTTAGGCGGCGCAAAGGTTGCGGACAAATTAAATGTAATCTCCAATCTGCTTGAGAAGTGCGATACTCTGATTATCGGAGGCGGTATGGCATATACCTTTTTGAAGGCACAGGGCTGTGAAGTGGGAACCTCTTTGGTAGACGACAGCAAGCTTGACTACTGCAAGGAGATGATAGAAAAAGCGAAAAATCTGGGCAAGACGCTTCTTCTTCCGTCCGATACTACAGTTGCATCCGCGTTCCCGAATCCTATTGACGCCGAGCTTGCAGTTGAGGTTGTAGACAGCAATGCGATTCCGGCAGACAAGATGGGTCTGGATATTGGACCGGAGACGGCAAAAGCCTATGCAGAGGCTGTAAAGGCGGCCAAGACGGTTGTATGGAACGGACCGATGGGCGTATTTGAGAACCCGATTCTTGCAAAGGGAACCATCGCAGTTGCAAAATCCTTAGCCGAGACCGACGCGACTACGATTATCGGAGGCGGTGATTCTGCTGCGGCAGTGAATACTCTTGGATTTGGAGATAAAATGAGTCATATTTCCACCGGCGGAGGAGCTTCTCTGGAATTCCTGGAGGGTAAAGAGCTTCCGGGCGTTGCAGCTGCAAATGATAAATAGATAATGGATAAAGGAAAGGAGATTTTTTTATGGCAAGAAAGAAAATTATTGCTGGAAACTGGAAAATGAATATGACTCCAAGCGAGGCAGTTGAGCTGATCAACACATTAAAACCGCTGGTGGCAACGGAGGACGCGGACGTAGTATTCTGTGTGCCGGCAATTGATATTATTCCGGCTGTCGAGGCAGCCAAGGGCTCCAATATAGAGATTGGCGCCGAGAATATGTACTTTGAGGAAAAAGGAGCGTATACCGGAGAAATTTCCCCGGCTATGCTGACGGATGTGGGAGTAAAATACGTGGTGCTCGGCCATTCTGAGAGAAGAGAGTATTTTGCGGAGACCAGCGAGACTGTCAATAAGAAAATGCTGAAAGCCTTTGAGCATGGTATCACTCCGATTATGTGCTGCGGCGAGACGCTGACTCAGAGGGAGCAGGGTGTTACGATGGATTTTATCCGTCAGCAGGTTAAGGTAGGCTTCCTTGGAGTAACTGCCGAACAGGCTGCCACCGCAGTGATCGCTTATGAGCCGATCTGGGCAATCGGAACCGGAAAGACTGCAACGACCGAGCAGGCGCAGGAGGTCTGCAAGGGTATCCGCGAGTGTATCGCTGAGATTTATGACGCGGCAACTGCAGAAGCAATCCGTATTCAGTACGGCGGCTCTGTAAATGCGGCAACTGCTCCTGAACTGTTTGCACAGCCGGATATCGACGGCGGCCTGGTAGGCGGCGCTGCCCTGAAACCGGATTTTGGAAAGATTGTAAACTGGAAATAAGGATGAAAATGTAAGGGAGGGCATTGTGTACAGCAATGCTCTTTTTTGCCATATGGAGGTTAAATGTGAAACAATATTTTACATTGCAAAACGGTGTAAAAATGCCGTGTATCGGCTACGGCACTTATAAATGCACGGATGGAAGCGATGAAAGAATTGTCCGTATGGCGCTGGAGGCCGGCTATCGGATGCTGGATACAGCGGCGGCGTATGAAAACGAGGAATATGTAGGGAAGGCTGTTCGGGAAAGCGGAATTCCCCGGGAAGAGATTTTTCTGACTTCCAAGGTCTGGAAGACGAATCTGGGATATGAGAGTACGAAGAGAAGCTTCGAGGAATCCCTGGAGCGTCTGCAGACAGATTATCTGGATCTGTTTTTGCTTCATTGGCCAAAACCGGCTCCGGATGCGGCGGACTGGAAGGAACTGGACAGGGGAAGCTGGAAGGCTTTGGAGGAGTTTTACCATCAGGGCAGGGTGCGGGCCGTCGGGCTTAGCAACTTCCTTCCTCATCATATAGAAGCCCTGATGGAGACTGCCCAGGTACGTCCAATGGTGAATCAGCTGGAGCTGCATGTGGGATATATGCAGGAAGCGGCTGTACAGTACAGTAAGGCATGGGGCATTCAGGTACAGGCGTGGAGTCCCCTTGGAAGGAGAAGAGTCCTGGAGGAACCGTCGGTTATAAATATGGCGGAAAAATACGGAGTTTCTCCGGCACAGCTTTTATTAAGATTCCTGCTTCAGCAGGACATCTGCGCGATCCCCAAAGCTTCTTCAATGGAACGGATGCGGCAGAATCTTGAGCTTCCGGAATTTGAGATCCGTTCTGAGGATATGTATCTGCTCCGCTGCCTGCCCCAGACCGGATGGGGAGGGGAGCATCCGGATCTGCCGCGCGCGGCTGTTAAGCAGTGAACGGACTTCCCCGCGCAATCCGCGCGGCGTTTTTGCGCAGAACTGAACTGCGGCAAAAAACCTGCCTGTGGCACTTGCATGTTGGGGACAGTTCATGTAAAATAAGGAACTGGATAAATATACACATAAAGGAGACATAATATGAGTAAAAAACCTACGGTGTTAATGATTTTAGATGGCTATGGACTGAATGAAAAAACGGAGGCAAACGCAGTTGCAGAGGCCAGAACTCCTGTCATGGATAAGCTGATGGCAGAGTGCCCGTTTGTGAAAGGATACGCAAGCGGACTTGCGGTAGGACTTCCGGACGGACAGATGGGGAACTCCGAGGTCGGGCATCTGAACATGGGCGCGGGCCGTATTGTATATCAGGAGCTGACCAGAATTACGAAGGAAATTGAAGACGGTGATTTCTTCAAAAACGAGGCGCTTCTGGCAGCGGTGGAAAATGTAAAGAAAAATAATTCCGCGCTTCATCTGTACGGACTTTTGTCCGACGGAGGAGTGCACAGCCACAATACCCATCTGTACGGGCTTTTAGAGCTGGCAAAGCGCCATGGCCTGGAAAAAGTATATGTGCACTGCTTTCTTGACGGGCGCGATACGCCGCCTGCATCCGGAAAGGATTATATCAAAGAGCTTAGGGATGAAATGAAGAAAATCGGCGTGGGAGAGATTGCGACGGTTATGGGCCGTTATTATGCGATGGATCGGGATAACCGCTGGGACCGCGTGGAGCTGGCGTATAAAGCGCTGACCAAGGGCGAAGGCGTAGAAGCGGAGTGTCCGGTATGCGCGGTAAAAAATTCCTATAAGGAAGAGGTTTATGATGAATTTGTAAAGCCGAGTGTTGTCATGAAGGACGGCAGGCCGGTGGCAACGATTCAGGATAAGGATTCCATTATTTTCTTTAACTTCCGTCCGGATCGTGCAAGAGAGATTACGAGAGCATTCTGTGACGATAAATTTTCCGGTTTTCCAAGAGAAAAGAAATTAGATCTGACCTATGTATGCTTTACCGAGTATGATGTGACGATTCCGAATAAGACGGTCGCATTCCATAAAATAGCCCTGAACAATACCTTCGGGGAATATCTGGCGGCGAACGGAAAGACGCAGGCGCGTATTGCAGAGACCGAAAAATATGCACATGTAACCTTCTTCTTTAACGGCGGTGTGGAGGAACCGAATAAAGGCGAGGAACGTATTCTTGTTAAGTCTCCGAAGGTTGCCACCTATGATCTTCAGCCGGAGATGAGCGCATATGAAGTATGCGATAAGCTGTGCGAGGCAATTAAATCCGGCAGGTACGATGTAATTATTATTAACTTTGCAAATCCGGATATGGTAGGGCATACAGGCGTGGAGGATGCGGCTGTCAAGGCTGTGGAGGCAGTTGATGAATGTGTGGGAAAAGCAGTGGAAGCGTTGAAGTCCGTAGACGGACAGATGTTCATCTGCGCGGACCATGGCAACGCAGAGCAGCTGAAGGATTACAAGACCAATGCTCCGTTTACCGCCCATACGACCAATCCGGTTCCGTTTATTCTGGTGAATGCAGATCCTGCATATAAGCTGAGAGAGGGAGGATGCCTGGCAGACATTATTCCGACGCTTCTGGAACTGATGGAAATGAAACAGCCGGCAGAGATGACTGGCAAATCTCTGCTTATAAAATAAGTTAGGAGTATATATGGTACTTGAGATGAAACGCGCCCTGGAGGACCTGAAAAGAGGGGACGCCCAGGGGTATCGAAAAATATTTGACGCAACCTATGAAGAGGTTTATTGCCGGAGCCTTCTGCTTATTCAGAAGGAAGAGACGGCAGTTGAGTTTATGGAGGGCTTCTTCGGCGAACTGTTTGGAATGCTGGAGGAAGCCGACGAGACAAAGGATAAGGAAAAATGGTTCTGGCAGAAATATTATCAGAGAATCCGAAAACAGTATCACAAGCTTCTGACAGAACAGGATAAAACGAAATCCCCGGCGGGTGTACGCACCCTTGCAAAGATCCCGGCGGCATTTCCGCTGCTTCACAGAGTCATGCTTGTCATGTATTACAGGGATGATTTTACGACCGGCGAGATATCCGGAATTTTCGGACTGGAGGAAGGAAAGGTTCAGGAAGAACTGGATAAAATGGAAAAGCTGCTTCCCACACTTACAAAGGATCAGCCGGAGAGTGTATCCGGATATGTGGGAAGCTGGAAAATTCTGCTGCTGGGCGCGTCGCGTCAGATGATCGGTACATGCTCTGGCGAGTGGGTTGACGGACTTTATGCAAAGGCGGCAAAGGAAGCCAATATTGCGACTGCCTCTTCCCCCGAAAAAAA
>VSNE01000113.1 GCA_009774155.1 Lachnospiraceae bacterium | reverse complement strand
CTCCCCGTTAAAACGGCTGACGCTGCCGGCCTCCTTCTGAGACAAGGAAACTTATGAAACGTCCGAAAGCTGCACCAGGCTTCCCGTGGACGTAAACAGAGGAATCCTCTGCAGCTCCTGTACGGTCTGATTTTCCGAAGTGCTGATTGCGCTGATAGTCTGGCTTCCCTGCTCCAGAGAACCCAGAGGGATCGTAAAATCCGTCGCCGCAATGTACTGGGATACCTGGTTCATACTCAGCCCGTACTGATTCAGAGCATTTTCATCCAGAAGCACCCGGATATAATTTTCCTGTCCGCCGGATATTTCCACATCCGCAACTGTGCTGATCGCCTCCAGCTCCGGGACAATCGTATCATTTACATAGGAAAATGCATCGCTCCCGTCTGTGGTGCTGACAGAATACATAACGCTCGGCATGGAATTAATATCCATCTGAATTACCATCGGCTCCTGGCAGTCCTCAGGCAGAGAAGATGCCGTAATATCCAGCGCCGCCCTTAAATCCAGGTAGGCGTCATTGGTATCTACGCTGTAATCATACTGCAGAATCACCATAGACATATTTTCCTGGGAATAGGACATCACAGAATCCACGCCGCTCAGGCTCGCGACCTGGCCTTCAATCTCACTGCTTACCAGTGTCTCCACGGATTCCGGGTCGGCGCCCGGATAAACAGTCATGACCATCATAATCGGCATATCCATATCCGGCATCAGCTCCAGGCGCAGACCTGCCAGGGATGAAAATCCGAATACGACCAGCGCCAGAATCAGAAGCAGCGTGGAAACCGGCCTTTTTAACGATAATCTCGTTAAACCCATACTATTTAGCCTCCTCTGTCATGTCCTCTTCTTCCGGGGACTTTTCGGCGTCTTTGGAAGCAGCCTCTTCTTCACCATCCGCAGGCGTTTCTTCCGAAGGCTCCTCCTGCGGGGCCTCCTCTTTCGGCGCAGCGGCCTCTCCGTTCACAGAAACGACCTCTACTTCCACACCGGTACGCAGCTTGGAAGACCAGTTGTCCACCACCAGGCTGTCCTTTGTCAGCCCTTCTTCTATCACTGCATGGGTATCGTTCATAAGGCCGACAGTTACCTCCGTCTTTACAATTGCATTATTTTCCACGCAGTACACATAAGCGTCCCCTGCGGAAAAATAGATGGAATCATAGGGAACAATCAGTTTGTCCTTCTCCTTTTGGGTGGTTGCATACACCTTGACCGATACCCCATTCGGAAGACTGTCGCCGGCGCCTGACACAGAAGCCTTTACCTGGAACAGCTTCGTCTGCTGTTCTGCCATAGTTCCAATCTCTGTAATCGTTCCGTTATAAGTTATTCCGTTTCGCTCAACAGTTACATGGTCCCCCACTGCAAGCGTACTTTTCGCCTTCTCTGCCACATGGAACGTAACTGTCATGGATTCTTTATTTGAAATTATGTAAGCAGGATTTCCCGCGGCCGCCATACCGTTTTTCTCCACGCTGACCGATTCCACGATACCGCTGATCGGAGAGGTCACCGTGCAGAAATCCAACTGCATCTGGGCAGAATCAATTCCAACGGACGCCTGCTGAAGCTGCGCCGCGCCGACCGCGTCTGTTTCCGGATATATCTCATTCTGAGTAATCGCATATGCCTGCTCCGCCGTTGCAAGGTTATTATTGATCGTCTCTTTTCCATTCTCAAGCTGGTCAATTCCGGATTTCAGCTGAGTTTTGCTGGCGTAAATCCCGTCTAACTGGCTGTTGATGGAATCCACCTGCGCCTGGGCCTGGGCAATCGCATTCTTTACCTGGGCAATCTCACCCTCCACAAGCCTGATCTCAGTTTCCTTTGCCGCAATCGTAACTTCATCCGCCGGATCTATTGCAGCCAGCTCGGCATTTAAGTTCTGAAGCCGCGCCTCCAGCGCCACCAGCTGATCGTTTAGCTGATCCAGGCCCTCCTGCGCCTGCTGCTTGGCGGTTCCAAGCTTATCCTCGGCATCTCTTAAATCCCCCAGGCTGTCTTCCATCTCTTCGATATTGTCATCTGCATCATACAGGTTATCCCTCAGGGTTTTAATCTGCTGCTCTGTCTGATAGTTCTGCAAATCTCTTGCGCCGCTGTTCTGCGCCGTTATGCCTGACTGGGCAGATTCATAGGCCGCCCGGGCATTGGCCATCTGAAGCTGCGCCGCCTCATCGTCGATTTTAAATAAAACGTCGCCTTCCTTTACTGTATCTCCAACCTCGAAAAAAGTTGCCGTCACTGTTCCGGATGTTTTTGGAATCACGTATACCTGCTCCTGTGGAGTCACTGTTCCGATATAAGCGGTATCCACTGTCAGCTCGCCGTGCTCCGGGCTGTGTACTTCAACAGCTACTTTTTCCTGGCGCATTTCTTCTGGTTCTTCCGCACTTCCGCACGCTATAACTGCCAGGCTTAAAGTCATAACAAGTCCGATAGCTGTGAATCTTTTACCGTTCATGCCTTTTCCTCCTCATTCTCTGTTCTGAATCCCGTTAAGATTATGCTACCAATTTAAACAGAATGTAAATTTCACTTTGAATTTCAAATTTTTTATAGTGAAAATTCTGTAAAATTAATTTTTTCTCTCAACTTCACAATTCGTTCATAAATATTATATATGATGTTTGGCAGAAAATAAATTAAAATTCATAATAATTATACTGTGAGGTGTATGTATGTTTCATATTTTAGTAGTGGAAGATGATCAGGCGTTAAATAAACTAATCTGCAGAGTTCTTGCCAAAAACGGCTATGAAACGGCCGCGGCATTCAACGGGGAGGAAGCCCTTACTCTCCTTGATCAGACCTATATTGATTTAATCATCACAGATCTGATGATGCCTAAAATGGACGGCTACGATCTGACAAAGGAACTGCGGGAGAGCGGCTACCAGCTCCCGATTCTGGTCGTCACCGCCAAGGATACGTTCCCGGACAAATTGAAAGGGTTTAAGCTGGGCATTGATGATTATATGGTAAAGCCCATTGATGTAAACGAGCTTTTACTGCGTGTGGAGGCGCTCCTGCGCCGCGCCAAGATTATATTCGAGAAAAAGCTGGAATTTGACCATGTCTGCCTGGATTATATCAATCTGACCGTAACTGTGGACGGGCAGTCGCAGATTCTTCCTCAGAAGGAATTTCAGCTTCTGTACAAGCTTTTATCCTTCCCGAATCATACCTTTACCCGCCAGCAGATTATGGACGAGCTTTGGGGCTATGATTCGGAAACTGACATCCGCACTGTGGATGTACATATCAACCGGCTCCGCGACCGCTTCCGGGATATCCCCTATTTCCAGATTCAGACGGTCAGAGGACTGGGATATAAGGGAATGATTGAAAAATGAAAAAACATATTTATTCCCTCTGGTTCCAGATTGTGCTGGCATTTTTCTGGGTCATGATTTTTACCTGTATTTTAATGAGCGTCAGTATTTATCTGATGCTTCGCTTTCACCCGTGGAATCAGATTCCTCCGATTCCTCCCATTACCATCGGATTTCTGCTGCTCCTGGCGCTTTGCAGTATTATATCCGGTTCTGTTATCAGTATATTTGTGATCCACCATGCGCTGAATCCCATTCATGAGCTTTCTACCGCAATGCAGAAGGTTGCACGGGGCGATTACAGCATCTCTTTGAATACCAGAAATCATAAAGGGGAAATTTTATGTCTGTATGAAGACTTCAATCAGATGGTCAGGGAGCTGAACAGCACAGAAACACTTCATTCAGACTTTATCTCCAATGTGTCTCATGAATTCAAGACGCCTCTGACAGCTATCAGCGGCTATGCAACCCTTCTGCAGGACGACTCTCTGACCTCAGAAGAGCGGGACGAGTATATTGACATTATTATCCAGAGTACAAAAGGACTTTCCAGGATGACCGGAAATATCCTCCAGCTCTCCCATCTGGAAAACCAAAGCATTAT
Organism: Lachnospiraceae bacterium; assembly: GCA_009774155.1. GTDB lineage: Bacteria > Bacillota > Clostridia > Lachnospirales > Lachnospiraceae > Hominiventricola. The sequence goes on along the minus strand of VSNE01000113.1, from coordinate 4,455 downwards.
CTGTGAAAAAGAACTGTTCCGGATAGATGAGCAGATACGCCAGAGCATTCTTCGTATGGAGCCTGTCTGGTCCGCAAAAAATCTGCTGATCAGCCCTGATCTGGATCGTATCACCTGGTACGGAAATCAGGAGCTGACTGCGCACATCTGGAACAATCTTCTGGACAATGCCGTCAAGTTCACGCCCCAGGGAGGAGATATCCTCATTACAGCCCATATTGCCGGCGAATGGCTCTCTGTCACCTTCCAGGATTCCGGCATCGGCATGACGCCGGAAATACAGGCGCATATTTTTGACAAATTTTATCAGGGAGATACTTCGCATAAGAAAAAGGGCAACGGTCTGGGACTCGCGCTGGTCCGCAAAATCGTTACCCTCCACGGCGGTTCTATTCATGTGGAAAGCCATCCCAACCTGGGCAGCAGCTTTAAGCTTCTGCTTCCTTTGGAGCCTTCCCCTTAGTCTTTGATTTCAGCACACGTTTTACTTTAAACATTCTTGCATTAAAAGGCGGCAGATCCACAACCAGGGTATGCGGCCTTTCCTTATGAGGCTCATCCTCCACTCTCCAGTTCCTGTCTGACAGTTTCGTACCGCCTCCGTAAATACCCCAGTCTGTGTTGAGCAGTTCCTCCAGTTCATACAGCATCGGAATGCCTACCTTAAAATCTTTCCAGAACTGATCGGACAGGTTCATCACAACTACAATGGTATCCCCCGAGGCCCGTCTCTCATAGGCATAGGTCACATAATCCGCCGCATCCACCTCCAGCCACTCAAAGCACTCAGAATTATATTCCCCGTCATGCAGCGCAGGCTCTGTCAGATACAGATTAGAAAGCTTCCGGTAAAAATGGTGGAATGCGTCATGAATGGGATAGGTTAAAAGCCCCCAGTCCTGCTCCCGGTTTTCATCCCATTCCCGGAACTGTCCGAACTCATTGCCCATAAAGTTCAGCTTTTTGCCCGGATGTGTATATACATAAGTATAGAATGCCTTTGCCTGGGGAAATTTGAATTCATAGTCTCCCCACATCTTCTGGACAATCGTCGCCTTTCCATGCACTACCTCATCATGCGAGAAGGGCAGCAGAAACAGATCGCTGTAAAAATACATCATGGAAAAGCTAAGCTTATAGTAGTCATAAGGGCGGTATACGGGCGCTGTCTGGAAAAACCGCAACGTATCGTTCATAAAGCCCATATCCCATTTATAGTCAAATCCAAGACCGTCATATTCGGTAGGCGCCGTCACCTTCGGGAAGTCCGTGGAATCCTCCGCCATCAGCATGGCCGTCGGATGGAGTCTGTGAAGTCCCGCATTCATATTGCGCAGAAATTCCACCGCTTTTTCGTTTACCCCTCTCGCCGGATCTCCGTTCCAGTAGATCGCACGGCTGATGGCATCCATGCGGATTCCGTCAAAGTGAAATTCTGTCAGCCAGTAATTGGCCGCCGACTGCAGAAAGCTTCTCACCTCTCCGCGGCTGTGCATAAAATTCATCGTCCCCCATTCGCTGTAAGCCGTATCCGGATGAGGAAATTCATAGAGCGGCGTCCCGTCAAAGTTCACCAGCCCATAGCTGTCGTTCGCAAAATGCACCGGAACAAAATCTGTAATCACTCCGATTTCATTCTGATGGCAGGTATCCACCAGCTTTTTTAACTGCGCCGGACTGCCGTACCGGGAGGTAGGCGCAAAAAATCCTGTATTCTGATAGCCCCAGGAGCAGTCTGCCGGATGCTCTGAAAGAGGAAGAAACTCTATATAGTTAAATCCCATGCTTTTTAAATAAGGAATCAGCTCCTCTGCCAGCTCCTCATAATTATACCAGGAGCCGTCCTCCTTCCTCCGCCAGGAGCCTGCGTGCATTTCATAAATATTCATGGCACGATTATAGTTTTTATCCCTGCTTTTCATCCACTTCTCATCGTGGTAATCGTAGCGCCTGTCCACAATCCGGGATGCAAATCCGGGACGAAGCTCCATCAGCATTCCGTAAGGATCGCAGCGCATGACCCCTCTGCCCTGGGAATCCGTAATGCAGTATTTATAATACATGCCTGCTTCGGCATCCGGAACCACGCGCTCAAACACGCCCGGATGAGCGCCGGGCTTAAGCTCTATCATGCTCCATTCACTGAAATCTCCCTGCAGCTCCACCTTCTCTGCCTTTGGCGCATAAATACGGAAGGTCACGCCGTCCTCTCCTGCATGCGCTCCAAAATACTCATAGGCGTCAAAAACTCCGCCCTGTAAAAATTTCTGGAAATCCATATAAAATCCCCCGCCAATCGATTATATTAGACTTTTTTCCTTATTTATAGGCTTAAATCTGTTCTTATGTTAAAACAGATAGAAAAAATATGCAAGCCGAATTTTTTCTTAAGCTCTGGCCGGAGCTATGGTTTGAAGGGAGTACGCTTTTTCACCTCCTCTGTCACCGTTCCGATTAAAAATCCTGTGGCAAGCCCTGACAAAAGCAGAACCGGGCCATAGTATGCCAGGCTGGCTGTCTCCAGCACAAGCATCGCTGCCGCAAGCTGGCCGATATTATGGGTGATTCCTCCGATCACGCTGACTCCGATTATGCTGAACGCGCCGCTTTTTTTCGCCAGACACATACATAGAAAGCTCAGTCCCGCCCCTGCCAGACTGTACAGAATCATAGACAGATTCCCGAACATAAATCCTGCCAGCAGAATCCTCATAACATTCACGGCCAGCGCCTCCATAGGCTTCAGAGTATATACGGACCATACAATAATCAGATTTGCAAGCCCCAGCTTTACTCCGGGAATTCCGACGGGCAGCGGAATCAGCAGTTCAATATAGCTGGCGATCAGCGCCAGGGCTGTCAGAAGCCCTAATTGCGCTATCCTCTCTGTCCTGCGTTTCTTCATAAAATCAGCCCCCTTCTTATACTGTCAGTATAGCATAAAAAGAGAGCCTTCAACAGCCTGTTTCTTCCATACGGATCATACAGAAGTCTTTTTTTCAATTCTTCTCCTGCAGTAGAAAAACGCCGGTATTAAAAATAAATCCGCAAAAATCCATGCCATAGGGTGCGCCAGACAGATACCGGTGAAACCGATTTTTCCGGCAATTACAACCGCTGCCAGAACTCTCGCAAACATCTCCATCACTCCGGAGGTAATTGCAAAGATGGAAAATCCCATTCCCTGAATCGTAAACCTCACGGTATTCACCAGTGTCAGGAGACAGTATCCGCCCGTACAGAACAACAGAAACTGATAAGCATATGAGATAATCTCCGTTTCACCCGCATCCAAAAACAGCAGGCATAGCTGTCTGCCGGTCAGCAGCGCGGTCAGAAAGCAAAGCGCAGATATGGCAAAGCCGGCCAGGGATGCATCCCGGAGTCCTTTTCCGATCCGGTCAAGCCTGCCTGCCCCTATATTCTGGCCTGTATAGGGAGCCATCGTCTGGCCCAGAGCTTCCACCGGACAGGCGATAAACGCATTGATTTTCTGCGCTGCCGTTACTCCCGCCACGACTGCAGCTCCCAGCCCGTTAATCGCCGCCTGAAGAACCAGGGTTCCTATGGCTGTAACAGAATACTGAAGCCCCATGGGAATCCCCATAAAACACAGCCGCTTCATATACTTCGCATCCGGCTTCCATTCCTCCCGCGAGGCTCTGAGTATCGGATATTTCCTCTTCACATAGAAAAGACAGATAATTCCGGAAACACCCTGAGAAATAACCGTCGCCAGCGCAGGGCCCTCCACACTCATATGCAGTCCCAGAATCGAGATAAAATCCAGCGCAATATTTAAGAGCGACGAAATTGCCAGGAATACAACCGGACTTTTACTGTCTCCCAGAGACCGGATAATCCCTGCCAGAATATTGTACAGAAAAGTGCATGGTATTCCGCAGAAAATAATGACAATATAAAGATAGGCATAGTCAAATATCTCCGCGGGCGTATTCATCAGCCTGAGAATCGGCTTACATGCAGACGCCACAATCAGGGTTATAACTACGGAAAAGCCAATACAGAGCCATGCGCTGTTGGCTACGAACCTGCGCAGCTTTGACTCCTCCCGGGCGCCGAACATCTGGGCGACCGGAATCGCAAAGCCGTTGCATACACCCATACAGAAGCCGATAACCATAAAGTTTAAGGAGGTCGTGGAACCGACCCCTGCCAGAGGATTCACCCCCAGATATTTTCCTACAATAACCGTATCCACCATACTGTAAAACTGCTGGAACAGCATTCCCAAAAACATGGGAACGGCAAAGCTGATAATCAATTTGACCGGGGAGCCGGCCGTCATGTCTTTTGTCATATCTACTCCTCTTTCAAGCAAAATCGAAAGAGATTATATGATCCAGACCGCCGTTTGTCAATACAAAAAAATTTTAAGTTTTCAAAAAATATAATCTTTGAAGATCAGACCGCACGGGTAGCCACCTTCAGCCA
>VSNE01000112.1 GCA_009774155.1 Lachnospiraceae bacterium | reverse complement strand
ATATTATACTTATTCAGAAAAATTTTGTATAAAACAAAGGAGATTATCATGGGATTCACATTTAATAGAAAGCTGCCCATCCCTAAAGAGATCAAATCTATGTACCCTCTTTCTGAGAAATGCGCAGCATTAAAGGCACAGCGGGATAAGGAAATCAGCGACGTCATTACCGGGGCCGATAACCGCTTCCTGATTATTATCGGGCCGTGCTCCGCTGACAATGAAACCGCGGTTATGGACTATCTGCACCGTCTGGTTCCTGTACAGGAAAAAATCAAGGATAAATGCATCATAATTCCCAGAATCTATACGAATAAGCCCCGCACCACCGGAGAGGGCTATAAAGGAATGGTTCACCAGCCGAATCCGGAATCCGCACCCGACCTGCTGGAAGGCCTGATTGCCATCCGAAAGCTCCATATCCATAACATCGAGGAAACCGGCCTGACTGCGGCAGATGAAATGCTGTATCCTGAAAACTGGTGGTATCTGGCAGATCTTCTTTCTTATGTGGCCGTGGGCGCCCGTTCTGTGGAGGACCAGCACCACCGTATGACAGTCAGCGGTTTCGATGTGCCGGCCGGTATGAAAAATCCCACCAGCGGCGACATGACCGTTATGTTAAACTCCGTCGTCGCCGCCCAGCATGCACACTCCTTTATTTACCGCGGCTGGGATGTGGACACTACCGGCAATCCGCTGGCACACACGATTCTGCGCGGGGCGGTAAATAAACGGGGAGCAGTCCTTCCCAACTACCACTACGAGGATCTCCGCCTGCTGTGCGAGCTGTATGCCCGGAAGAATCTTCTGAATCCGGCCTGCATCATAGATACGAATCATTCCAACTCCAACAAGCAGTATCTGGAGCAGATCCGTATTTCTAAAGAGATCCTGCACAGCCGCCGCTATAGCGAGGATATTTATAAGATGGTCAAAGGTCTTATGATTGAAAGCTATATCGAGGACGGCTGCCAGAAGATTCATGAAAATGTCTACGGAAAGTCCATCACTGACCCATGTCTGGGGTGGGACAAGACTGAAAAATTATTGTATGAAATTGCGGAAAACTGCTGAAAATAAAAGAAGGCTGATGCAGCATGGCGGCTGCACGGCCTCTTTTTATGACAGTCAAGAACCCCGCAGCAGGCTGACGGGGCGTCAAACTTGCACCGCAGCAGTTCTGCGGGGTATTTGACCCTCGCGGCATTCGTCAGATGGATGCTTTGCGTCCGCCTGACTCATTGCCCGCAGGAATAAAAATCACTTCACATTCTTCTGTATAAAATCCAGCACGATTTTCCGTGTCTCCTCATACGCGTTGACCGTCTCAAACCGCCGCTCCGGATGCCACTGAAGAGCCAGTATCTTCATTTTTACCGACCGGTATGCCTCCACCACCCCATTTTCCCGATCAATGGCAATAGGTTCAAAGCAGGGAGCCAGCCCTTCCTCAAAAATACAGTCGCTGTGATAATTGTTCACCCATATATTCCGCTGTTCCTCCACAAGCCATACCTGATGGTCCGCGCCTCTTGTACGATTTGCCAGCTTCGGATGATACCACAGCCTTCCCCCGAACATCACATTGATATACTGCATTCCCCGGCAGGTGGCAATGATCGGAATGCCGTGCGCCACGCAATAATGTATCACCTGCGCCTCCATCCGATCCCTGTTGGGCTGCAGCTCATCCCTGTGAGGATGATCATACATTTCCGGCGGCAGAGAGCCCCCGCCTACCACAATCAGCAAATCCCGTTTTTTATTGAACAGCATTTCCACGTTTTTTGTAAAATTAGAAACTGCCTTCGGAATAAATCCCAGCAATTCATAAAATCTTACATAGCCTGACTCCAGAATATCCACCGGGTCGCCGTACATATTGACTCCTTCTCTCTGCGTAATCAGGGCACTTAGATTCCGATACTGGATTCCCTCCTCAATCCTTCCCGCACGGCAGTCCATAGACAGATAGCTCAGAGAAGACACATAATTGTATATTTTCTCTCCGCAGCCGATTGCCGCCGGAATTTCAAACTCCGCACAGCGGATTGCCATATGGGAGGCCGCCCCTCCGAACCGGGTGATAAACCCTTTGATGCCCTTGGCAAATACCCACTCATAGCCCGGATCTGCCTTCGGCACCGCCACAATTTTATCATGGATGTCTGCCTCCGGCTCTTCCTCCAGAAGAACTACTTCCCCCTCAATCCGTTTGGTCGTTATAAAGTTAGGACGCGCCTCATAGACCTCCACCACCTCCAGACTGCTGCGATCTAAAATCACCTCCGGCAGGGACAGCTCCCGGAACTCCTGATACTCCCGGCGCCTTTCCAAGATCCGCACCTCCAGCCGATCCTTCAGTTCATCTATCGTCATGTACTGAGGCAGCTTAAAATCCTCTATCTCCAGCCACGAAAGATCATTTCTGGGAATCTCCATAATAGCTCCGCCTCTGATAAGAAGCTCCAGAATCAGGCTGAGGGACTTTGTAAATTCAAATTTAAAATATTCTCTCTGCTCAATCGCGCAGCGAATAAAATGGACAAGCTGCTCTTCACTTATATGAAGCCCGGAGCCTTTAACTGCCGCCCGGAGCCGTCCGGCATCCAGGGCGTCCTCCCGGCCGTCTCCCTTCCTCCGGTTTTTCGACGGGCCGGGCCGAAAATTCATCTGGTCATATCGTTCTGTCCGGATATCATAGGTGCCCACACGGAGATGTCCATACTTTTCATTAAATTCCGCCCGCGTGATCTCATTCAGAGAAAATGCCCGGAAATCCTTTTCAAACTCTGTGGAGACAGTGGAGATAGACTGCATAAATGCATCCGCATCCTCCTGAGTAAACCATGCCTTCTGAGCTTTGCATTCCGGCTTTTTACTTTTCTCTGTCAGGCTCTTTAAAAACGCCCTGGCCATAAACGCCATACGGGCCTGACGGGCAAACTGGGGCGTTCCGTAGCGCTGAAGGGACGCCCGCAGGCTCTGCACCGCCGACAGAAGCTGATGGAGCGTCGCCCTGGGCTCCTTAAGCAGCAGCTCCTTACTTTTCCGAATCTCTTCCAGCTTCCTTAAGCTTTCCTTATCCTCCTTCAGAATTTTATCGAAGTTCACAACCGCATGCTCCGTCACATTTTTCAGGCTTTTCAGAAGCTTTTGGCGCTCCTCCTCCGAGAATCCGTATTTCAGCAGGCATCTGGTCCTCTCCTCTGTTTCAAAATCACAGGTGGTAAACACAATCTCAAATTCAATCTTGTCGTGAGCCGTCAGATTGTTCCTCAGGGCGTCTGTATAATACTGTACAAGCTTAAGAGCCAGCGGTTCGTCAACGGCCTGGGGAATCAGAGAATAAAATGCATATTCCAGGCAAATATAAGGCTTATTGCCAATCCGGTGCATCAGGTCCTGATTCAGCTTCCGAAACCCAATCTCCGCAATTCCCTCGTTCCATGCATGATGGGTGATAATCGCCCGATATAAGGAATAATCCAGAGGTCTCGGATTGCTTCCGATAATCTCCGACGGATTCCAGAATGCCATATCCGACAGCATCATAGGCGTTCCGGTCACTGCATTTTTATGATGCTGATACATAAGGGCCGCATCATTTAAGAGGCTGAAAAAGGCACCGTCGTCATAAGTATTCATCCGCTTATAGCTGGCCACCAGAGGACGGAGCTGAAACAGAATAATCCGCCCTTCCCGGCTGATGGCAAACTCAATATCCAGCGCAAGCCCCTCCATGATATGTTCCAGCTCCTGTACCGCGCATAGAAGCTCCCTCCACGGAGTTCTCAGCGTCTCCGCCCTTATATTTCGGATAATCCTCATCATCTTTCCCGCAGAGCCGCCTGTCACGCTGTCCGTGGAGCCGGTCGCGTCATAATTAATCAGATAATAGGGCCGGTTACTCTGAATATCACGGGTAAAAACCACTCCGCTGTATGCCACGTTTCTTGCCTGGCACTGAATCAGGACCTGTTCATTCTCCAGCTCCCCCATATCCTTTATATAAGATGCAATCACTGCATCCACCGCTCCTGTAATTTCCTCTTCACTGGAAGAGTCCACATCCAGAATACTTTTATAATGGCCTGCATTGGAACGCTGAAAGGAGTCCTCACGGGAGGAAGAGCTTCTCACCACAATCCGCCTTCCTTTAAACTGTTCCATAATTTCACGGCAGACCTCCTGCTTATCCGAACGATAATCCCCGATTCTCAGAATATACATCTCTTCAATCTCTGATTTGTGAATCAGGCTTCTCAGTGCGAACAGTGTATCTGCCTTTGTCGAAATCAATTTTCTCTGCTGTTCCATTCTGTTTCCCCTTCATAAATAAAGCTGCACAAAAAAAGCACAGAAGTATCTTTTTACCTCTGCGCCTTTGCATTTCTCATCCTCTCGGATGCACTTTACTGTATTCCTTTTTCATCCCCGGCTGAAATCCTGCATAAACCTGAGTCGCCGTCATATCTGTATGTCCCAGAATCTCCTGAATTGTATGAAGCTCCGCCCCATTGGCAACCATATGAGCGGCGCAGGAATGCCGAAACATTCTGGGAGTAATATCCTTCTCAATCCCTGCCTTTAAAGCATAGGTCTTAAGTATCTTCCAGAATCCCTGGCGGCTCATAGGAGCGCCCGAGCAATTCAGGAAAAGCAATCCTCTGTTCTCCTTTTTAAGAAATGCCTCGCGGCCCTTCTCCAGATAATCCATCAAAGCCTTTCCTGCCTTTGCTCCAAAAGGAACCATTCTTTCCCGGCCGCCGTCCCTGCAGACTACCCATCCAAACCGCAGATTCACATCGTCGCACTGCAGATGCACCAGTTCGCTGACACGCATTCCCGTCGCATATAAAAGCTCCAGCATCGCTTTATCCCGGTAGCCCTTAGGGCTGTCCAGCACCGGCTGTTCCAAAAGATATTCCATCTCCTGGATTGTAAGAATCCCCGGTATCTTTTTTTCCACCTTCGGAGCCTTCAGCCGAAAGGAAGGGTCCTCCTGAATCCGGTGTTCTCTCACCAGATATTCAAAAAAGGCTTTCATTGATGCAATATACCTGGATATGGTGGCCGCGGATTTTCCGCTCCTCTCCAAATAGAGAATATAAGAGTTCAGGACAGTCGGATTAATCGCTTCAATAGATTCCACTCCCTGCTGCCTGACATAGATTAACATTTTCGTCAAATCACTGTGATATGACATGATTGTATTTTGAGACGCTTTCTTCACATCCTGCAAATACAATACAAAACATTGCACTTCACTGTCCATAATCTACCCTCAACCAAAAGACGTGCTTTCAGTATATCGAAGAACCAATGAAATTTCAATATTTTTTATGACATTTTGCGCAGAATCTGCTGTAAAAATCTCGGATTTAAATATACCTCCGCCACAATTCCGAAAAACAGGAAAAATAATCCTGCGGCCGCCAGAAAAAGATATTTTTTTCTGTTGCAGCCCTTCTTGAGAACCCACAGAAGAATCCACCCAAATGCCGGAATATAGAAAAAAATCTGCGGAACAATTCCCGCCGCGCAGATCAGCATACCTTTCATGCCCAGTCTGAGCGTGGATATGCTGATTACCGTTCCCCATGTCATACCCAGAACAAACACCAGTCCCCCGCACAGGAAAGGGGCGCTTGCCAGAGTCCCGCTGCATACCAGAAGCGCATACTGCCCCAGACGGCAGCTTCCCACGTAACGAAAAAGCTTCTTAAAATCAATCTGCAGGGACGCATATTGATTTAAAAAATACTCGCTGAATATTCCTGCAAACGAAGAACTTTTCTGTGTCTGGACAAACGCCACGCCTGCAAGAATCCCGCTGAAAAACAGAATCAGATAGGTCCCTGCGCGGATTGCGTTTTTATAAGTTAATGTTTCCCGCATAAAAAGCCTCCCCACTCATTTTATGAGCAGCAAGACCTGTTTATCACATTTTTGTACATTTTTGATAAACTGCTTCTGAAGCCTTCAGAACCGCGCTGCGCATCCCATACTCTTCCAAAGCTGCCACGCCTGCAATGGTGGTTCCTGCGGGACTGCAGACACTGTCCTTCAGCGCTCCGGGATGCTCCCCCGTTTCCAAAACCATGGAGGCCGCGCCCCGAACTGCCTGAGCCGCAAACACATATGCCTGCTTTCTGGGCATTCCGTATCTTACTGCGCTGTCCGCCAGCGCTTCAATAAACATATAGACAAAGGCAGGCGAGCTTCCGCTGGCGCATACTGCCGCATCCATCAGTCTTTCATCAATAAATTCTGCCCTTCCGCAGGCTTTGAATATCTTTTCCAGCGTCTGGATTTCTATCTCCGAAAGCTCCTCTTTGTTGCAGCTTATTCCGCTCATCCCCTCTCCAATCATAGCCGGAGTATTGGGCATGACCCGCACAATCCTTTTATCACTTCCCAGATTCCGTTTTAACTGCTCTATAGTTCTTCCCGGCGCCAAAGAAATGATGACATGCTCCGGAGTCAGCATATAGCGTATTCCTTTAATCACCTCTTCATAAAACTGAGGCTTCACTGCCAGTATCAGATATTTGCACCGGTTTGCGCACTCTGCGTTGGAATCTGTATATTCCACACCGGTCCGGTCATAGATTCTCCGCTTTGTCTCCGGGGTTTTTGCACTGAAGATCAGCTCTTCCTTTGAAAATTCCTTCAAAGCCCCAAGAAGGATTGCCGTCCCCATATTGCCCATCCCAATAAATCCAATCTTCGCCATCTTATGTACCTCCGTTTTTTTCTGAAAATAAAGATTTCTTCCACACAAAGAAAGGACGCCGTAATCACGACATCCTCTCCGTTATCTTTTCAAGCTTTATTTTGCGTAGTCTGTTACCCTGCTTTCACGGATAACATTTACCTTAATCTGTCCAGGATACTCCAATTCAGCCTCAATCTGTTTAGAAATATCTCGCGCCATCAATACCATGGCCGCATCATCTACCTGGTCAGGAACTACCATAACCCGAACCTCTCTGCCTGCCTGAATAGCAAAAGATTTCTCTACTCCCTTAAAGGAGTTCGCAATATCTTCCAGTTGTTTTAATCTGTTGGTATAAGTTTCCAGTGTCTCTCTTCTTGCGCCCGGCCTTGCCGCAGAAATCGTGTCCGCAGCCTGTACAATGCAGGCAATCAATGAAGTAGGCTCTACATCACCATGATGTGATTCAACTGCGTTAATCACTGTAGCTGATTCCTTATACTTCTTACATAAATCCACGCCTATCTGAATATGGGACCCTTCCATCTCATGATCTATGGATTTACCAATGTCATGTAACAGTCCGGCTCTTTTAGCCATACGGACATCTGCGCCAATCTCCCCTGCCAGTAATCCGGACAAATGGGCAACCTCAATCGAATGCTTCAAAGCATTCTGACCATAGCTGCTTCGGAATTTCATACGTCCGAGCAGACGCACCAGCTCCGGATGAATGCCGTGAACCCCAACCTCCAGCGTTGCGGATTCTCCTTCCTCCCGGATCATGGTATCCACTTCCTTCTGGGCTTTTTCAACCATTTCCTCAATTCTTGCCGGATGAATACGTCCATCAACAATGAGCTTTTCCAATGCAATACGGGCAACCTCTCTGCGGATCGGATCAAACCCGGACAGAATAACTGCTTCCGGCGTATCATCAATAATCAGATCCACACCGGTCATAGTCTCAAGGGTTCTGATATTACGCCCTTCACGTCCAATAATGCGTCCTTTCATCTCATCATTCGGAAGCTGAACAACAGAAATCGTAGTTTCAGCCACATGGTCGGCCGCACATTTCTGGATAGCAGTGACAATATAGTCCTTTGCTTTCTTATTCGCCTCTTCCTTTGCTCTGCTCTCAAGCTCTTTTACCAACTTGGCAGTTTCATGCTTTACATCGTCTTCAACTGTTTTTAAAAGATATTCTTTTGCTTGTTCGGAGGTAAGGCCAGAGATTCTCTCCAATTCCTGTAACCGCTTTGCGGACAGCTCTTCAACTTCAGCGTGCTTCTTCGCAAGCTGTTCTTCCCGAACTGCAAATCCTGCCTCACGGCGTTCAATAGCTTCTGTTTTTTTGTCTAAGGACTCTTCCTTGGACAAAACGCGACGCTCATAACGCTGGAGTTCCGCTCTGCGCTCTTTGGTTTCTTTTTCAAGCTCGTTTCTGGTTCTCATGGACTCTTCTTTTACTTCCAGCATCGCTTCACGCTTTTTCGTCTCTGCCGTCTTCAAAGCTTCGTCTATGATCTCTCTTGCTCTGTCATCTGCATTGCCCAGCTTCTCTTCCACTACCCTTTTCCGATAGTTAACCGCACAAGGCCAGGTAACTGCCGCTGCCAGAACAATGGCAACCAAAACCGCTACAATAGTCGTAACCATATACAGGAGCACCTCCTTATTAAGTTTTCATTG
>VSNE01000111.1 GCA_009774155.1 Lachnospiraceae bacterium | reverse complement strand
GGCATTTGTGTACCCGGCAGCAGGAAGTTGTTTTATAAAAGCAATGCTGCCCCTCGCCAATAGATGGCTGTTTTTTATGTGGACTGCCGAGGAACCGGCAGGCCAGGATGCGCAAATGACAGAAAGTGGTATATTTGACAGAATAGTAAATATTTATTTACAGAAGGGATGAGAGGGATTATATGTCTGGGTTTTATGGAAATGGGATTGCACTGACAGAAAAAGTACTGGATTATCTATGGGGAAGGCAGACAGTTACAATGAATAACATAGCCAATGATGATACTCCAGGATTTAAGTCTCAGTATGTGGCTTTTGAGGAGACGCTGGGGAAGAAAATACGGGATGCCAACAAGGGAAACGGTTCTATGCAGGATATCGCTCAGGCGATTGGCCAGTCGAAGGCGAGACTTCATACCACATGGGATGAGACCAGCCGTCTGGACGGCAATAATGTGGATATGGATCAGGAACAGGTGGATTTGGTGCGTACGGCATATGAGTATCAATACATGCTCAGCTCGCTTAACAATGATATCAGCCGTTTGAAGAATGCAGCAAGGAGCTTTTAATTTAGTGAGAATCAGACACAAAAGGGAGAATGGAAAAAATGCAGCCAACAAGTTTTATTACCCCAATCAAGGCGTGGGAGCCGGTGGGAAATCTGACAGAAGAAAAGAAGGCCTATGGCCGGAATGGAGAAGCCGCTCTTTTCGGCGATGTTTTTAAGAACGTCATACAGCAGGTACATACCACTCAGGAAGATGTGGAAAACAAGCAATACCTATTGTCTACGGGACAGCTTGACGACGCACATACGCTGCCGATTGCAGAGGCAAAGGCAGAACTCAGTCTTGATATACTGATTACGTTACGCAACAAAGCAGTTGAGTCTTATAATGAACTGATGAAGATGAACGTATAGGCTTTTGAAATATAAAAGGCAAAGGGCTGAGGAAAAGTGCAGAGTTTAAAAGAATATTGGCAGAAACTATCAAATAAAACAAAGAAGATGCTGGTAGCAATTGTAGTAGGTACTGCTGCAATTGCTATTGTTGGTGTTTTAGCGCTGAAATATTTTGAACAGAGGAATTTCAGCATTCTGTTCACAGGCCTGAACCAGGAGGAGGCCAAGGAGGTGGTCGCGCTCCTTCAGGAGGAATCCATTACATATCGTTATGATAACAGAAACGGCACTGTCCGCGTTCCCAGCGCAAGCGTGGATCAGACCCGTGTGGAGCTTTTGAGCAAAGGCTATCCGAAAAGCGGATTTTCCTATGACATATACAGGAATAATTCGGGACTTATGACTACGGAGTCAGACAAGGAGCAATACGAACTGTACGATCTGCAGGATAGGCTGGGCGCTACTATCCGGCTTTTTGACGGTGTTCAGGATGCAAAGGTAACTATTGTGGATGCCGGAAAGCAGACATATGCATTAAGCGATGAGAGCGCTACAGAGGCATCTGCTTCCGTTACGGTGACTATGCAGAACGGCGTCAGTCTTACGGAAAAGCAGGCGGCAGCCATTAAGAGGCTGATTTCCACCTCTGTGCGGGGAATGAATTTTACCAGAGTGTCCGTATTTGACGCGGATACGATGATAGAGGTCGGAGGCACGGAGGACGCAACGGGAAGCGCGGCGTACACAGAGCTTACCGATCAGGTTGAGGAAAGCATCGCGGGAAATGTCCGCCGTGTGCTGGAGAAGCTGTACGGACAGGGTACGGTGGCCGTGTCTGTCAAGGGGACGCTGAACACGGAAAAGCTGATCCAGGAGAGCACCCAGTATTCCACTCCGGAAAAGATTGACGAGAATGATAAGACCGGACTTCTGGAAAAAGAGGATGCCGCCAATGAGAACTCACAGGCAACGGGCCAGGGCGCGGGCAATGTTGCAGGCGCGGACGCCAATGCGGACACCCCGCGTTATACCAATGAGGATGATGAAGGCAATGCGGCGGAAGGGTACGGCAGCAGCAGCACCAGCAGGGAATGGCTGTATAATATCGTGAAAGAACAGCGTCAGATTGACCCGGGAGTTCTTCAGGATACGACGATAGCAATCGTGATTGACACAGACGATACCGCCATATCGGAACGGAATCTGAAGGAACTGGTGGCCGATGCCGCAGGTATCAGCCGACAGGATGCAAATACAAAGATAAGTATTATCCGCGCCTTATCGGCAGAGAGCAAGGCGCTTCAGCAGGCATCCACAGAGCCTGCCGTTGAAATTGACAACAATAAGCTTCCGATTCCGCTGATTATAGCAATGGTTGCTGTAGGGGTTCTGCTCCTGCTGCTTTTGTTTTTCTTGCTTAGAAAAAGACGTAAAAAGGCCGCCCAGGCGGGAGAGGGGGCAGTAACGGCCGCCCAGGAGGAATATCCGGAGGACGGCGCTCCCAAAGAGCCTAAGACTGAAGCGGCAAAACAGCTTCAGGGGCTGGAAGAAGAGATGGAGCAAAATGAGGAGATACTTAATCTCCGTATGCAGCATAGTCTCAGACTGAAGCAGAATATCGGAGAATTTATTGAACAGAATCCGCAGATAGCAGCGAAGCTGATGCAGAGCTGGCTGAGAGGGGAGGAAGAGACAGGTGGCTCAAACAGAAGTAAAGCCAAATAAGCAGGAGGCAGTCGCCGAAGAAGTCGTAGATGTGAAGAATATGGACAGCCGGCAGAAGGCGGCGATTGTGGTCGTTTCCCTGGGCGCAGACAGAGCTTCGCAGATTTATAAATACTTAAGCGAGCAGGATATCGAAGATCTGACCTATGAAGTGGCAAAAATGGGAAAGACCACCAATGCCCAGGTGGAAGGAGCTCTGGATGAGTTTTATAAGCTGTGTCTGACTCATAAGATGATGACGGACGGCGGACTGGACTATGCCAGAGATGTTCTGGAAAAGGCATTTGGAGAGTCAACCGCCAGATCTCTTCTGGAGAAGGTATCCAAGACGCTCCAGTCCAGGCCGTTTAATTTCTTTATGAAAGGAGATCCAAAGGCGCTCCTCTCTCTGCTGCAGCATGAGCGCCCGCAGGTAATTGCCCTGATTATGTCCTATATGGACCCGGAACAGGCGGCCAGAGTATTGGAACAGCTTCCGGAGAGCAAGAGGATTCCTACGGTTGAAGGCATGGCGAAGATGGATCGGGTATCGCCTGAGGCCATTGCCGTTGTAGAGGAGGAAATGAAGCGTAAGTTCGCTACTATCATTACCAGCGAGGACAATATGAACCTTGGCGGCGTGGATTTTGTGGCCGATATGATGAACCATGTGGACCGCAGCAACGAAAAACGTATTTTCGACGAGCTGGACAAAACAAATCCGGATCTGTCCCAGAGTATCAAAGACAAGATGTTTGTATTCGAGAACATTCTGGATATGGACGATCGTTCCGTACAGCGTTTTGTACGTGACTGCGATACCAAGGATATTGTATATGCGCTTAAGACTGCTTCCGACGAGATGAAACAGCTTTTCTTCTCCAATATGTCCAAGAGAATGGCAGAGACCGTTCAGGGAGATCTGGAAATTACAACCAATGTAAGGCTGAAGGATGTGGAGGAAGCACAGCAGCGTATTGTAGGCATTATACGCCGGCTGGAGGATGCAGGAGAGGTTATTATAAACAAGGGAGGCGAGGATGAGAACATCATCGTATAAGGGGATTGTAAAGTCCGGGAAGGAAGTTGAAGCAGAGAGCTTTGTTCCGCCGGAGCAGACCTACATCCCGTCTCCGCAGCAGAATATATCCGCCCATCCGGAGCAGGGGAGGCCCAAGAAAGCAAAACAGGGCCTTTCCGGAGACGGAAGGAGTTCCGGCAGACGGGAGCAGGAAACGGTCTTCCGGACCTCCGATATTATGGACGGAGCAAAGAAAGAGGCCCATGAAATTGTAGAAAGGGCCAATGAAATGGCAGGCTCCATTCTTAAGGAAGCCAGAGAACAGGCAGAGCAGCTTAAACGGGAGGCACTGCAGGAGGGCTACCGGGAAGGCTATGAGAAGGGCTTTCAGGAGAGCATGGATAAAGTGAAGGAAGAGCAGGGGAGAGTATTAAAAAGCACCCTGCAGGAATTCAGAACTGATATGGAGCAGGCTTTGGCATCTGTAGAAGAAGCGAAGAAGAAATGTATCCGGCAATATCTGGATGAATTGAAGGACTGTGCCGTAGCTGTGGCAGAAAAAGTGATCCATATCAGTCTCCAGTCCAGCGGCCAGATTATTAAACGCATGATTCTGGCCGAGACAGAACGT
Source organism: Lachnospiraceae bacterium (assembly GCA_009774155.1). Lineage (GTDB taxonomy): Bacteria > Bacillota > Clostridia > Lachnospirales > Lachnospiraceae > Hominiventricola. The sequence continues at coordinate 4,164 of VSNE01000111.1, read as the reverse complement.
CTGGATAAAGTAGCCTGGGTAAAGATTTATATGGAAAAAACAGATTATGAGATGATGATCCAGACAGATGCGGATATTATCAGCGAATTATCCAGGCTTTCTGACAATATTAAGTTTATTGTTATGGAGAAGGAACAGAGCGGAAACTGTATTATAGAAATGCCGGAAGAGATTATTGATATCGGCGTGGATACACAGATGGAAAACATTAAAGAAATTTTGGGCAGTGTACGTTCATAAGGTGGCGCCTATGTTTAAAAACATACCTCAGCTGATAAAAAAATCAGAGACGGTAGGACACATTGGAAAAATTGAAAATGTAGTAGGAATGTCCATGGAAGCTTCCGGCGGCCGATCCAGCATTGGAGATATTGTGCTTATTTATAATGAAGAGCAGAACCGCCAGATGCCTGCCGAGGTGGTGGGCTTCAAAAACGGAAGAGTACAGCTTATGACCTATGAGGCCACAAACGGAATTGCCTCCGGCAGCTTTGTACGAAACACAAGGCACCGTTTAAAGGTGCCGGTGGGAGATTTTCTGAGGGGCAGGATTATTAATGCCATGGGAGAGCCGATTGACGGTAAGGGTGAATTTGCGGCCAGTGTTTATTACACGGTGAACAGCCCGTATACAAACCCTCTGAACAGGCCCCCGATCCGGGAACGTCTGGAATTTGGAGTCAAGGCTATTGACGGACTGAATACGATAGGAAAAGGGCAGAGGATCGGGATATTTGCAGGCTCCGGCGTGGGGAAAAGCACGCTGATGGGAATGATTGCAAAGAATGTAAAGACCGATATTAATGTGATTGCCTTAGTGGGAGAGCGTGGCCGGGAGGTACTGGAGTTTGTCCAGAAGGATTTGGGAGAAGAGGGAATGAGCCGGTCTGTCCTGGTGGTGGCAACCTCCGACCAGCCTGCTATGCTGAGAATGAAATGCCCGCTGGTGGCAACGACGATCGCGGAATATTTCAGGGATCAGGGCTATGATGTTCTTCTGATGATGGATTCCCTCACCCGCTATGCTATGGCGCAGAGGGAGATTGGCCTGGCAATCGGGGAGCCGCCGATTGCCAGAGGATATACGCCTTCCATTTATGCAGAATTTCCGAAGCTTTTAGAGCGGAGCGGCAATTTTAACAAAGGCTCCATAACAGGCGTCTATACGGTTCTGGTAGAGGGCGATGATACCAATGAGCCCATTGCGGATACGGTAAGAGGTATTTTGGACGGACATATTGTGTTAAGCCGCCAGCTTGCCAATGAGAATCATTTTCCGGCGATTGATATCGGGGCCAGTATTTCCCGTCTGATGGTTGAGATTGTATCGGGGGAGCACAGGGAGGTGTCCTCCCGTCTCCGTAATTTGCTCGGCCTTTATCAGAAGAATGCCGACCTTATTTCTATCGGCGCTTACAAGCGGGGAACAAATGCGGCTCTGGATGAGGCGGTAGGAAAAATTAACAAAATCAATGCTTTTTTACAGCAGAGTATTGACGAGAGCTTTACTTATGAGGATACTTTGAAACTGATGAAAGAGATTGCAGGCTGATAGGGGCAGAAGGAGACAGAATTGAAGCGGTTTAAATACAGCTTGGATACCGTACTTGATTATAAGATGCAGGTTCTGGATAATCAGAAGGCAGAGCATGCGGTCATCTTAAAAAGTGTGCATCAGAAAAAAAGAGAAATACAGCAGTTGAATGAAGAATTGAAGGAATTTCATCAGGGCTTTGATAAATCCAAATATATGGGGGCTCCCATTGAAAGCTTCCGGCTGTACGATATGTGCATCGGGCTGATGGAGGAAAAAATCAATGCGGAGAAGGAACAGCTTTCTGTCCTGAAAAAGAAGGAAGAAAAAAAGAAAGAGGAGGTAATTGCCGCCAAGGTGGATACTTCCAAATTTGAGAAGCTGAAAAGCCGCCGTCTGCTGGAATACCGTAAGGCAGAGCAGAAGGAGGAAGAGGCATTTACAGAAGAATTTATAATCCGCGGTTTGATAACATCCGGAAAAAACAGTGATGTGGGGTAATTACAGATGGAAACAACTGATAATTATAAATATATTTTTTGCAGAAAGGAGGGAACAAGATGGCAGATATTAATGTGGCGAAGATGACAGGAGAAGTTAAGACTGCGGGCGCTGCAAAGTATGTGAATTCCTCTGCGCCTTCGGCGGATTCTCTGAAGTCAGGCTTTGCCGATATGATTCAGGAGAAAGCGCAGGAGAGCCTTGCGGAAGGACAACAGCCGTCTGATTCTGTCGGAAGCTATACGAAAGAACAGGATACGGCTGCAGGGCAGGAACAGGAAGAGGTGATTTCTCCCAAGGATATGCTGGAGCTTCAGGAAGCAGTCAGCCAAATGCTGATAGGGGAGCTTGTCAGCCAGCCGGCGGAGATGCAGTCACATCCGGATGTGCCGCTTGGGACGGAGGAATCGTTGATTTCCGGAGAAATGGAGGCTGTTTCGGTAAATGAACCGACTGCGGATTTTGCGATGCAGGAAAGTCCTGCGAAGGTTCAGATGGAAACGGCTCAGACAGAGGAATCAGTGCTTCAGCCGGAACTGCTGCGCACAGAGAGTTCAGCGCCCCGGGAAGAGCTTCAGATGAAGACGCCTCAGCCTCAGGAGAAAATACAGGCGCGGCCTCAGCCTCAGGAGGAAATACAGGCGCGGCCGGAGAAACCTGCATTCCGGACGGAGACGCAGATGCGGACTGAAAAGCCCCAGCTTCAGGCAGAGGAACAGATGCAGCTTAGAAATCCGCTGCTTCAGGCCGAAAATAATAATCCTGAAGAAATAGCCGAAAGGAAGGCGGACATAAGTCCTGTCCGTATGGAAGCAGCTTTTGGAGAAGAGCTTCAGGCAAAGGCCGCTGACAGCTATTCCGGACAGGAATCCGCAGCGGGGAAAGATGACAGCCAGGGCTCAGGAAAAGAAGGAATGCTTCACGAGGCCGTAGCTGCCGAACTGCCGAAATCTCCGGGACTTCATGAAATGTCAGAATTCAGAAGTGTCGAACAGAGCAGCGCCGGAACAGTGAAAACTACGCCGGAGACATTTTTTAAGGATGTAGGAACCGCAATTGCAGGGAGGCTTCCGAGTAAAAACGGAGCATTCATGATTGAGCTGGAGCCTGCTTCACTTGGAAAGCTGACAATCAAGGTGGCTTACGAGGCCGGAAAGGCGGCTGTTTCCATTATGTCGGCCAATCCCAAAACAGTGGAGCTGCTGAGTCAGAGCGCAGGCGATATTGCCCGGATTCTGGAAGAAAAGACAGGGCAGGAAACCGTGGTGTATACTCCGGAGCCGGAGCAGCAGTATCAGGAGGGTCAGAACAGCCGGGAGCACGGAAGGGAAAATCAGGAGAGCCATGAGCAGAAAAAGCAGGAACAGTCAGATTCCTTTACTCAAATGCTGCGGCTGGGACTGGTTTAAGAACAAGGAGGTAATTTTATGGCAGACGAAATAAACGTCAGCGGGACAATATCCCCGTATCAGGCGCAGACCTATTCTCCGGGACAGAATGAAAAGAATACGCTGACGATTGAAAGCTATTTTAAGCTGCTGGCAGCCCAGCTTGCCAATCAGGATATGACGAATCCTATGGACAACAGCGAGATGATGGCCCAGATGACTCAGATGGCTATGGTGCAGTCTCTGACCGCCATGACAGATTCTATGAAGACTTCCACGGCCGTTACAACACAGACCTATGCGGCAGGGCTGATAGGACAGGAGGTTACGGTAGCGGTCACGGAAGAAAACGAATATGGCCAGGCGATTCCTACCGGTGTAAAATACGGGAAGGTATGCTCCGTAAATCTGTCGGGCGAAACGCCGACGGTCAGGCTGGAAGGAGACAGCAAGGACTATCCGCTTTCCTATATTATGGGAATGGGCAAAATTGACGATCCTTATGCCGAGAAAAAGGATGAGGATGGGAATGGCTCAGAGACAAATTCCGGAACAGACAAAAACTCAGAGAGCGGAACAGCCGGCAGTTCGATGAAAGAGGAATAAAAAATCCGCTGTTTGATACAGGCTTAGCTGCTTGATATGAATAGTGGCTGGAAAGGACTATATTTATGGGAGTGAATAAAGTACATAACCTGAATTATGGAAATACTTCCGCAAAACAGCCGCAGTCCCCGGGGG
>VSNE01000110.1 GCA_009774155.1 Lachnospiraceae bacterium | reverse complement strand
CAATATATCATTGATAAATTTTTAACATCATACATATTGTATCATGTCCGGATCATGCACACAGATTTTTTACGGTTGTAATGGACAAATCTCCTGCCACTACCATATCCTCCGCATGAAATCCAAACTGAAAATTATCACTGTATAAAATCTGAGCCGAGGGCGGAAATTCTTCATCTCCTTCCCAGAAAATAAAGCGCATGTAATAACCGTTAATCAGCTCGAATTCATATGCCATATCCCCCATCGATATTCTGGCCGCGCCGGGAATTTTCTCCATAGCCTCAGAAAAAGCCTTCAGCTTATATCCGAAGCCGTAAGTCAGCCGTTTTATGCATCTTCCCGTAAAGGGCTGAATATACAGCTCCCCGTAAGTCGGCACCTCACGGAAGGTTATAAACCTCCCCGAGCCCTGTATATACTGTCCCTCCAGCAAATACCGAAGAAGGAAGGTTTTGGCCGGCAGACTGTCTGTCAGAACGTCCTTGTCCGCGCTCTTTTTATCCAGCGTACGGACATCAAATTCAGGATAATCCACCTCATACAGATGTCCCATAAAACGAATCTGAAACTTCTGTGCCATTGCATCATACAATATGTTCAATCTTTGTGCCGCTTCTTCCGGATTCAGGGTCTGGTATTTTTCCAGATAGTGTTCAAAAGGCACTTCTTCTTTGTGATTTTCTATTTCCATCTATACAACCTCCTGTGTCACACTTGGAAACAGTGCAGTATTCGTGTGAGGCAGGAAGCATGCTGCTACAAATTCATCCATATAGCTCGGATCGGTACTCAGCTCCATATAGGTCATATTATGGGCAAGGTCATATACCTTCTCCTCAGCCTGTCTGGACAATACCATGTTATAGGCTCCGGTCAAGGAAGAATTGCCGATATAATGGAATTTTTCAAGCTCAATATCCGGGAACATGCCGATAACGACCGCATTGCGCATATTGATGCCGCTTCCGATTCCTCCGGCGACATATACATTCTCAATCATGGACACATCAAAGTCCAGAGAACGGATCATCGTGCAGACCGCGGAGAAGATAGCGCCCTTTGCACGGATGAAATTATCAATATCCACTTCATTGATGACAACATCCTTATGCCCGGCTGCCTCTTCCTGGAACGCAAGCACATAGCTTCCGATTCCATACTGGTCATGACGCACTCTCCTGCCTTCCCGGATAAACTTTCCCTTTGGGCTGATAATGCCGCAGCGGAACAGCTCTGCAATCACATCAATAATACCGGAACCGCATAAGCCTACCGGCTTCTGCCCTTCGCTTCCTACAATTGTGAATGCAGGCTCCATAGTCTCTGCGTCGATGGTGCATGCCTCGATAGCTCCGTCTGTGGCACGCATGCCGCAGCTGATATCGCCGCCCTCAAAGGCCGGTCCTGCAGAACATGCACAGCTCATCATAAAGTCGGAATTACCAAATACAATCTCTCCGTTTGTACCAAGATCAATGAACAGGTTGAACTCCGGCTTATTCCAGATCATGCTGACCAGAGTTCCGGCCGTAATATCGCCTCCCACATAGCTTCCGATATTCGGGGCAATGACAATCCCCGCATCCGGATGTACATGAATACCCAGATCATAAGCATCCAGATTATCTGTTTCAAAAAATGTCGGAATATACGGCTCCATGCGGAGCGGATCTGCATTAACGCCTACAAACAGATGGTTCATAGTCGTATTGGATGCCACGCACATGTGATAGATTCTGTCTCCGGGAATCTTTGCCGCGCGGCACATATTGTCAATCATCGGATTAATGGTCTCTTCAATAATGGCTTTCTGAAGCTTTCTCTCTCCGCCCTCTTTTCTGGATTCGATAATACGGTTAATAACATCCGCACCATAGCGGATCTGTCCATTTCCGGCGGATGCCTTTGCCAAAAGCTCCCCTGTCGCCATATCCAGAATAACCGCCGATACGGTGGTGGTGCCAATATCGATAGCCAGGCCGCATATTCTTTTATCATCGGCGGGCAGTACATCATATACCATGACGCCATGTCCGTTTTTCTTTAATACTGCATTGATATGGAACTGATTGTCACGGAGTACGTCCGGAAGCTTTTTCAGCGCCTGATAGGTCAGCTTTACCTTTTCCACATCTGCGGCTGCCTGAATGGCCCAGATCAGCCTTTCATTATCCGGCATTGTATCCTCCAGAGTCGGCTCCTCCATCGCCAGCTCCACAATGGAAAAATCGTTTTCAAATGCAATTCCGGATTCCTCTACATCTTTTTTTGCTCTATCAAAAATAGCAATCTCTTCTTTTGAACTCAGATCCGCCACTTTCATTCTGCTCTTATAAGCAGACGCGATATCCGGCACCAGAACCTCCACATCTCCTGTAATGGTACTGACGCAGGACAGCCTCCATCCTTCAGCGAACTCCTTCTCCGAGATATGCCGTGTTTTTTCTGTATCCAATTCGCCACTGATAAATTTTACTCTACATTTACCGCAGGAACCGTTGCCTGAACAAGGTGCGTCAATGGCTACATTCGCTTTCCGCGCCACCTCCAACAGATTCTCCCCGGCAGTAACCGCAACAACCGTTGCAGTACCGTCTTCAAATTTGAATGTTACGTTCGGCATAATTTCTTCTCCCATATGTTACAATACTCTTGAGTTTCCGCATTTTTTATTATGAAGGTCAAAAAAGCCTTGCTGCCAAAGGCAGCATAGACAAGCCATTCTTCGGAAACTCAAGTACAATACTGTCTTGTCAGAAAAACAAAATAATAACCTCCATATAGCACAATACTGCCAGTGAAACACCGGCAGTATTGTGTAGCACTTACCTGGTTCTAAGATTAGATCTCCAGATAGGAATCTGCATATAAAGTATTGTTTTTGATAATATCGCAGGATTTGATGGTCTCCATCAGACGCAGATCGTTCGGGTTCACGATTGCGGAGGTCAGACCGCACTGCATACACATAGCAACCATTGCGGAATCCATAATCGGACGGATATGCTTCGGCATACCGTTGGAGTTGTTGGAAAGTCCGCCTGTGGAATTCAGCTCCATGTCAGAGATCATCTTGATGCACTCAAGAATCTGCATCTGCTTATCCTGCATACCTTTGATAACAAGGAATAACGGATCAAACCACAGATCGGTCGGCTCCATACCATGCTCCATACCTCTCTCCAGCATGGTCTGGCAGTACATCATACGCTCGTCATTATCTTTTGCAATTCCTTCGCCGTTGCAAAGAGCAATAACAATGGCGTCATTCGCTGCCGCAAGGTCGATGTATTCGATTCTTCCTGCTGCATCTGCGGAGTTTACAATCGGTTTTCCTTTGGAACGATTGTAAACAGAGATACCTGCCTCAATTGCTGCTTTGTTAGCGGTATCGAGAGCCAGCGGAACATTGTCAAACTCGCTCTGAAGCAGCTGAACTGCCCATTTCATCAGTTCCGGTCCGTCATTCTCAGCCGGTCCGATATTTACATCAAGGTAAACAGCGCCAGCATCCAGCTGCTGTTTTGCACGCTGAATAATCGGTTCTGGATCTCTTGTTGTGAAAGCCTTATTCACAGCCGGGGCTGTTGTTGATAATCTTTCACCAATTGTTACAAATTTTGCCATTGTAGTGTTCTCCTTTTATATTCTTTTTTCATCTGCCCGGCAATGCGGACAGATGTTTGGTTTTTAGATCTGGCCGCTTGTCTGCATATCCTTTAAGAATTTAACAAGCTGTACAGCCTCGTTCGGAGCAACAATTACTTCCCATCCCGGAAGCTTTGCCTCGATGTCGCCCTTCAATACGGCAACTTTACCCGGAATAATGAGCTTTCTGCTCTTAACCTTCGGCTCCACGTTCTCAATGATGAACTTGGATACAGAGGTGGAGGACAGCTTACCGGCAGCCCATGCAGTCAGTACGGAAAGTCCGCCTGCATCGCTGATAACCAGATTACAAGGTACGCCGGATCTCTCCAGCTCACCGGACACTACGAAATATGTAAGCGCAAAGTCAACAGTTGTCAGAACAACGGAGTTTTCATCAGCGCCGTTCAGCGGGTAGATGCCCGGCTCAACCTTCATTGGCTTCTGCGGGTCAGTGTATACGTTCTGTCTTAAACCATACAGAGGAAGCGCTCTTGCATAGTTCATGGTATCCATAACAATAATGGAACCATACTTTAATATAAACATGGAAGCCAGAGCAATCTGCATAGCCTCATCATCAGGAGCAATTGCAGACAGGTTTACGATGGACGGATATCCGCAGGTTCTGTCAGGATTCTTATCCAGACATGCACGTCTTACCTGTACGGTCATAGCAAAGGTATCCTTGATATTTGCTCCGGTAGTATCCAGCACCAGATCCTTGTAGCCGAGCTTCTCAATTGCTGCGGTAGTATCATAAAGCTCATTGATGTCCGCTCCGGTTACGCCGAGCACAACGCCTGCCGCTTTTGCAACCTCTACCATCTCTGCATAGTTGGAAGCGTCAGCGCCGTTCAGAATCGGTTTCTCTGCCTTGCATACTTCCAAAGCTGCCTTAGCTGCTTCCACATCCTTACATGCCAGAATAATTACTTTGCCGGCTCCGGTTACTTTCTTTACTGCCTCTGCATACGCAGCCGCGTCTCCGGTATACTCTACATATACCATCTCTGCATGCATTCTCTCGCCGATACGATCATAATCCACTTTGTTAGCCTCAGCAACAGCAGCGGCAATATCCATATCAGGAGTCAGACGTACAGCAAATCTGGATTTGCTTACGAAAGTCTTTTCATGTCTTGCAAGTACGGTCTCGCCTCCAAGGGTGCACTCAGCTTCGCCGGCACCAACCTTGATGGACTTCATTGGCGGAGCAGTTGCCTCGGATAAGGTTGCTATAGCCTCCTCGGACATATGCGGACACTTGGAAAGTTCCATTGCGCCCTGAGCCACTTTCATGGAGAATGCCATACAGGTTGGGCTTCCGCACTCTTTACAGTTTGTTTTCGGTGTTAATTTAAAGATATCTAAGCCTTTTAATGCCATTGTATTTTCCTCCTCCCTCGATTACATCAGTTCTTTGATCATTTTAGAAATGGTAGCAACGGAAGTCGGATGTTTCAAAATGACTGCGTTGGAACCAGATGCTAATACAGAAGCTGCGGTAGAAACTTCCATACCGATGCCGCGAGCCTCTACAGGCCCCCATTCCGGCATGTCCTCTTCAGAAGCCATAGATTCCTTCACATTCCATGCTTCATCAGCAACCGGAGTGATGATCGGCATCTGTAACTGTGTATCGTTCTGGCCGAGAGCTGCAGCTTTTACACGGTCCATGGTGGAGACTACATACTCAAAACCATAGCCTACTGCGGCAGTACCAACATGCATTACTACGTTGGACGGAGCTACTCCCAGCTGGGAAATTAATACGTTAAGCTGTTTTGCAAGGTTAATGTCAACTGCAGATTCAGCTCCAACCTTCTGGTTATAAGCAAGACCTGCGGCTGCGCCGATACCCTTGTAGTTTTCTTCCTTTGCTGCCAGAATAATTACATTTTTGCCCTGTGCAGCCTCTGCTGCCTTTGTCAAAAGCTCAGAATCCTTTGTCACATTCTTGCAGCCTGCGATAACAAGAGGTACGTCGATGGCGTCAACGACTTCTTTCACTACTGCTATGCAGTCCTCAGTAGATTTGTTCTCGCCGTTCGGATCTGCTCCTTCCAGCTTCAGGCATACAAAATCCGCACCCGGCATCGCTGCTGCTTTCTTCGCAATATCAGCCATGGTAGTACATCCTTCATAATATGCCTTTACGCCGGCAGGCTCATTTCCCAGACCAAGGTCAGAAATCATAACACCGACTTTTGGTGAATTTTCAATCGGAGCATCAAACGTATAGAATGGTAACACATTCTCGCCGCCGATTTTGATTGCTTTCTCGCCACAGCCAACTTCAACTGTGTTGATGGAAGCATTGAATTTTCCTGATTTTCCATTGAATGGCATTGGTATATCCTCCTTAAAAATATGTATATCACGATTATAACATAAAAACCTTATTTATAAAAGCCTTTCATGCATTCCAAAAGGGCAACCCTGCATCCGCAGGGTGCCCTAATGGGGTATCGGTCCCTGTATCACGGAACCGGATAATATCCGCCAGTTACATCATCGGCTCCAGGCCAAGCGCCGGATGTCCTTTTTCTGTCAGGAACTCAAGCAGCTTTTCCGGTTCGGTCGTGATGGTCTCGTCGCCGACCATATCGGTAAAGTTCTCGATTCCGTACAGTTCCTGTGCGGTCTTGTTCAGTCTTTCTGCCACAGTATCCTTCAGATCCTTCGGCATCCATACGATACGCTCGATTCCGCCTTCTGCCTTCATGAACTTCTTGGAAGCAATGAAGTGTTTTCCATGTCCCATAAAGCCTGGAGTCTGAACTCCGCCGCCGGTCATGGAAGCCAGCTCTGAGAAGGTCATTCCAAGAGGAGTCTGGCCTGCATACTCACGGTTCGTAATAACTACGCCGTTAGAGCACGGCTCAATACCGCAGATACACTCGAAGCATCCGCAGGAGGTCATCGGGTCTTCCATAATGGAGTACAGGGTTACATGCTCCAGTGCGCCTCTGGAGAACTTCTGTACCGCTTCATCTACATCCTCATAACGTCCCAGGTTCTCATCAATTACTCTTTCCTTTGTGATTACCTGACACGGTCCTTCCGGATCAAGCTCATTAGTAGCCTTTGCATCCAGCCATGACACGGCACCGCAAAGTCCAAGTCTCTCCGGAGTAACCACGCATACATGGCTCGGGGAGAATGCCTGACACATGATACAGCTGTAATATACCGGTACAGACTCATCGGTCAGGGATACAAGACGCTCATCACGGCGGTCATAAGCCGGAATTGCCATTTCATGGCGGAGCTTTGTACACTCATCCGCATCTGTAATAATAGTAACTGCACATTTATCAACAACTGCGTCAAATTCATTCTTGATGTTTGCATATAATACTTCTGCAAGATCTTTTGCGCGGAAGCCTGCCTCGTAGGAAGCTTTGCTGACACGGATACGGATCATATCACGCTGTCCGGTGTGCATTACACCCTCAATACAGTTGATGTAGCTATGGAACTTACGCTCAAATACCGGCTCGAAGTCGGTCTGCATATTCTTTCCTGCCACATTTACAATGTAAGCAATCTGCTGCTTGCTTCCCATTTCCATAGTATCGAAATCCGGTCCGATCAGCTCAAACTTGTGATCCTCAATCTCGGTCAGTTCTTTTGTGCATACCAGCTCGAAGCAGTCTTTTCTGGAGCCGTCAAACTCTACCTGCATATCGCCCTTACGGATAATCTCACCCTCAAATGCGGATGCAAAGGATACCGGGATATCGATCTTCGTGATCTTAATCTTAATATCGCGCGCCTCAAGAGAGGTTGCATTGAATTTGGATACATCCTCCTGTACGATTAAGCTCTTCGGTACGCGGAAGATATTCTCGGTCTCATTGGTCACTACCGGAAAGCCAAGTGCAATAGCGCCTGCTCCGCATGCTACGATTACATCGTCCAGCGGTTTAAACGCATTGACAAATGCCGGTACACGCTCAAAGGTGTATTTCATCAGATTGCCTGCATCGCCGGGAGTAACATTACCAAAGATTAATGCCGCACGCAGTGCAACAGATACAACATGGATAACAGAGGTTACATCCTTTCCAAGCGGTACGATACGAACAGAATAGCCCATATTCAGGCCTGCCTCTGTACACTGGTCAATCACTCCGCCTACAAGCGTTACAAGGATACCCTGCGCCTGATAGCTCTTTACAAGCTCTACTGCCTCTTCTTTGCTCGGAGCGCTTCCAAGGATAACTGCCACGCCCGGGATGTCTCCGGTTACCAGCGGCACACCCAGCTCACGGATAATCGCATCCGGCAGATGTCCGTAAAGGGGCTCGCTGTATGGCTCTGCGCCATTTAAATATTTTAACGCTTCAATAAACTCTGCACACAGGGCAGTTGCAACACCGCTCATAAATGCGTCATTCAGTCTTTTCTCTCTGGTCATCAGAGTCTTTACAACACCAAGCGCCTCTTTTAATTCTCCAAGATTGGTCACCTTCGTACCAGTTACGGAGTAGTAGCAGGGCAGGCTGTAAGCAGTGCCCGGAAAAGATACTGCCTGGTCTGCGCCATGCTCTGCGATGGCTTTGTCAATCGCAGCCTCTGTCAGTCCATAGACTGCGTCGTTGCCGCCAAATACTCTATCAAATAATGTCACGGTATATACCTCCAAATCTTAATTCGATTGATCAAGGATCTCCTTTATCTTCCGGATCTCCTCTGTTGCGGATTCGCTGAAATCATAGGGAGATTTTCCCTGACGGTCCGCATCTATTACTTCCGTATTGTAATGAAC